>CAMMGP010000182.1 GCA_946496415.1 uncultured Clostridia bacterium
GGCTTCGTCATATGCCGCGGCCTCGCGCGTCTCAAAGGTGTTCGCGCCCGTGGGGCAGGCGGGCAGACAGTCGCCCAGGCCGTCGCAGTAGTCCTCGCGCATGAGGCGCGCCTTGCCGTTCACCATGGCGATGGCCCCCTCGTGGCAGGCGCGGGCGCAGGCGCCGCAGCCGTTGCACTTTTCTTCATCAATGCGAATGATCTTGCGAAGCATGGTCTTTCCTCCATTGTGTTTCTCTATGGAAAAGTATAGCACAGTGCGGGCGATCTGTATGTTGCTTTGCCAACGCCGCAGCGGCAAAAAAGACGCTGGGAACGAGCGTTCCCAGCGCCTGACGAACCATCAATTCCAACAGTAGGGGCAGGGGCTGAAGCCCTGATCGCGGGCGAACTCGATGACCACCATAGAGCCATTGCGCATGCCCGCGCGCGAGCAGGTGGAATGGCTGTGGAAGATGGTGCTGCTCGAATCGCCCTGAAGGTCGATATAGACCTGCGTGGCGGTGGAAAGGTTGCCGCCCGTGTTGCCACCGGTATTGCCGCCCGTGTTGCCACCGGTATTGCCGCCGGTGGTCGTGCCGCCGCCCGTATTTCCGCCGGACGAGTTGCCCTGCACGCAGATCGGGCATGGCACCTTGCCGACGGCGCGGGCGATGGCCAGGTAGCCCGGCGTCGACTCAGAGCCGGCGCAGGACTGGCTGTAATGGTAGTAGCGGCTGGAGGCCGTGGCATAGACCGTGCGCTTTGCGATGCTGGCGCAGCGGTTGCAGGGGCTCTTTCCGTAGTTGAGCGCCGCCTCGAGGGTCACGCGGCTGGCGCCGGACTCGATCTCCGGACAGCTCGAGCTGATGTGGAAGTGCTCGCCGGTCAGCGCCGCGTAGACGTAGAGGCCGGAGGTGCCGTTGGTGAAGGTGCCGGAAGAGGTGGGCAGCTGCGTGCCGCCGTTCTCATAGCGGGCCTTGCAGGTCGGGCAGAATTCCTTGCCCACGGCGTAGGCCACGGCCAGCGTGCCGGGCGTGGCGTTTTCGCCGGCGTGCTCGCGGTAGATGTGGAAGTAGCGGTCGCCGCGCGTGGACCAGACGGTGCGATCCGTCGTCGACCTGGCGCAGACGGGGCAGGAGGTCTTGCCATAGTTGAGCGCAGTTTCGAGGGTGATATAGCTGGCCTCAGAGCCGGCGCACTCGCGCGTCAGGTGGTAGTATTCGCCGGACTGCGTGGCATAGACGCGGATGCCGGAAGTGCCGGGCTCGTAAGTATCGGTCACGGAATCGCTCTCTGCGCCGCCGCCGGAACTGGAATCGCCGCGCACACAGGAGGGGCAGGCGCCAAAGCCGGCCATCAGCGCGCGGGCCAGCGTGCCGGATGTGGCACGCGATAGATCCTCGACGCGGCAGGAATTGTTGTAGTGGTAATACTGCCCGCCATTGACGGCGTAGACCACGCGGTCGGCGATGGAACAGCAGACCGGACAGGCGGTTTTGCCGCGGGCAACGGCCTCCTCGAGCGACACGGCATAGGCGCTGCGCATGCCCTGGCAGTACTGGTCGTTGTGGTACCAGGTGCCATTGTCCGTGCAGTAAACGGTGACGCCGGAGATGCTCTCCGTGCTGTTACCTCCCGTGTTCTGTCCGGAACCGCTTCCGGAACTGCCGCTGCTCCAACAGTAGGGACACTTCTGGAAGCCCGCCGCCAACGCCTGCGCGACCGTGCCGGGCGTGGCTCCGGTCATGCCGGAACAGGTGGCGTAGGAGTGGTAATAGGTGCCGCCGCGGGTGGCATAGACGGTGTTGTTGGCGGCCGGGCAGCAATCCGGACAGGCCGGACGGCCGATGGCCAGCATGGCGCTGAGGGGCACGCGCTCGGCGTTGCGCATGCCGCCGCAGGTGGAATCGGAGTGGTAATACTGGCCTCCCTCGGTGGCATAGACGTACACCTCGCCGCTGGAAGAGGAACTGCCGCCAGAGGAGGAACCACCCGAAGAACTGGGCGAATCAAGGTTGATGGTCACGCCGCTCAGGCACTCGGGGCAGGGCGTTTTGCCCATAACCAGCGCCAGCGCCACATAGGTACGCTGCGCGTTCTCCATGCCCTGACAGTCGGCGTCCACGTGGAACCACTTACCGCCCTCCGTACAGTAGACGACGTTGCCGGCCACGCGGCAGCAGGTCGGACAGGCGATCTTGCCGTTTTTCAGCGCGGTGAGCAGGCTGATATGCGAGGGATCCTCCATGCCGTTGCAACTCGGGTCGGTGTGGAAGTAGGTGCCGTCGAGGCGGGCGTAGACCATGACGCCGCTCTTGTCGGTGGAGAGAGTACGCGCGTAATCACGCACAGCCGTGCCGTTGAGCAGCAGGTCGTCGAGGTTGGCGCGCGGCGCGGTGCCGCCGGCGCATACGGGGCAGGCGACCTTGCCCGCCGCCTCGGCGCGCTCCTTCGTGGTCTGGTAGGCATTGCTCATCGCTACGCCCGTGCCGCCATCGCAGGTGGGGTTCGTGTGGTAATACGTGCCGCCGTCGGTCATGTAATAGGTCTGCTGATTGTAGCAGGTGGGGCAGGGCTCGAGGCCGCGGCGCTCAGCGATCTCCAGGCTGACATACTGCGGCGTATCGCTGCCCAACTGCGGACAGTTGCGGTTGCTGTGGTAGTAGAGGCCGGTGTTGCCCGCCCAGACGAATTCTCCGGCCGCATCGCCCGAAGTGCCGCCCGCGATGGGCGTGGCAGTGGGTTCGTCGACAATGCCGTCGATACCGGCCGTGGGGCTGGCGCCGGGAAGCGCGCTGCCCGTGGGCGCAATGGATGAAGAAGGCATCACGGAAACTGTGGGCGTAGGCGTAATCGGGCTGATGGTCGGGCCGCCGGGCGTGATGGTATTCTCCGCCTGCGGGGAGGCCAGGGAGACGATCAGATAGATGAGCACCGCGAACCACAGCGCCGAGGCGATGCTGATGCCGATGCGCAAAAGCTTGTCGAAGCGGCCGCGACGCCAGAGCAGATAGATGCCCAGCGGTGGGAAGAGCACGAGGAGCACGTAGGTGACCCAGTCGTTTTCGTCGATATACTGCATGAAGGACTGGGGCTCGCCGCTCCCGCCTTCTATATAATTCCCGTCCTCATCGTAATAGCCGTCGTCGCCTTCGGCATAATCGCCGTCGGCATAGCCGTCATCGGTATAGGCGCCGTCATCATAGCCGTTGTCGGTATAGCCGCCGTCGTCATAGCCGTCGTCGGCATAGCCATCATCGGCATAGCCGCCGTCGTCGTAGTTGCCGTCATCGGCATAATCGCCGCCGTCGTAGCTGCCGTCGTCGGCGTAGCCGCCGTCGTCATAGCTGCCGTCATCGGCGTAGCCGCCGTCGTCATAGCTGCCGTCATCGGCGTAGTCGCCATCCTCATAAGTATAGGAAGAATCGCCGCCGGCATAGTCGCCGTCGTCGTAACCATAGTCTCCCGCGTCGCCGGCGGCGTAGTCGTCGTACTCCTGACCCTGCGCGCCGTCTTCATAGGCGTCGTCAAACTGGTCGAGGCCCTCGGCCACGTCTTCGCCCTGCGTCGATTTCAAACCAAACGGAAAACGGCGGATCTCACCATCGCCCCAGCGGAAAGCCAGCCCCGCCTTGGAGAAGTTGAACTTCAGTTTTCCAAGTTTGTATGTCGCCATACCCTAGCACCTCGTCTTGTGGATAAGCACGATTTACATTGTCATACTTCTGTAACATTATCCTCTATTAGCATACACCATAAATGCCCGTTCGTCAATCGAATAAACCGAAAAAAACCGCCCTAAAATTGTACATTATCCC
>CAMMGP010000183.1 GCA_946496415.1 uncultured Clostridia bacterium
CGTGCTGGTCAAGGATGCGCACGATTCCGCCCGCAACATCGACCCCACCGTGCTGCCGCGCGGGGCGCGCATCCACCGCGCCTGGTCCGGCGACCCGCTCTCGATGATGACGGGCCTCAATCAGGAGACGTTCGACGCCGTGTTCTTCACCGGCTACCACGCCTGGGCGGGCTGCCCCGGCAATCCCCTCAGCCACACGATGAACCTGAAAAACGACCACGTGACCCTCAACGGCACGCCTTGCAGCGAGTTCCTGCTCAACACCTATACCGCCGGCTACTACAATGTGCCCGTGGCGCTCATCACCGGCGACAAGGCGCTGTGCGACTTCGCCCGCGAGCTGATCCCCGCCATCACCACCGTGGCGGTCAACGAGGGGCGCGGCAACGGCGTGACCTCCATCCACCCGGACGAGGCCGTGGAGCGCATCGAGGCCGCCGCCGCCAAAGCCGTGCAGAACGCCGCCCAGTGCAAGGTGCCGATGCCGGAGCACTTCCACATCGAGGTGGATTTCATCAAGCACCACATGGCCTACTCGAAGAGTTTCTACCCCGGCGCGTCGCTGAAGGACGGCAAGTTCGTCTGCTTTGACAGCGACGACTGGTACGAGGTGCTGCGCTTCTGCCACTTCGTGCTCAGCGATTGAGCGCGCATGCAAAAACGCCTTCGGTTCTCGCGAGCCGAAGGCGTTTTTTTGTACAATATCGTTAGAACAACCCCGTGATCCTGCCCGTTTCGTCCACGTCGATGTTCTCCGCGGCGGGAACTTTGGGCAGGCCGGGCATGGTCATGATGTCGCCGGTGAGGGCGACGATGAAGCCCGCGCCCGCCGAGACGCGCAGGTTGCGCACGGTGATGGTGAAGTTCTCCGGCGCGCCCAGCTTTTTGGGGTCGTCGGAAAAGCTGTATTGCGTCTTGGCCACGCAGACGGGGAGGCCGCCAAAGCCCAGTTCCGTGAGTTGGCGCGCCTGCTTTTTCGCCGCGGGCAGCATTTCCGCGCCCGCGCCGCCGTAGACGCGGCGGGCGATGGCATTGAGTTTTTCCTCGATGGACATGGAAAGGTCGTAGCTGTACTGGAAGCGGTTCTCCGCCTCGCAGAGGCGCACCACTTCCTCGGCCAGCGCCACGCCGCCTTCGCCGCCCTTGGCCCAGACCTCGGAGAGGGCCACGTTCACGCCCAGCGCGCGGCACTTTTCTTCGACCAGTTTCAGTTCCGCCTCGGTATCGTCCGGGAAGCGGTTGACGGCCACCACGCAGGGCAGGCCATAGACGTTTGTGATGTTGGATACGTGGCGCAAGAGGTTGGGCAATCCCTTTTCCAGCGCCGCGAGGTTTTCGTTTTTGAGTTCGTCTTTTTTCATGCCGCCGTGCAGCTTCAGCGCCCGCACCGTGGCCACCACCACCACCGCCGCGGGGCGCAGGCCGGCCATGCGGCACTTGATGTCGAGGAACTTCTCCGCGCCGAGGTCCGCGCCAAAGCCGGCCTCGGTGACGGCGTAGTCGCCCAGTTTCAGCGCCATGCGCGTGGCCAGCACGCTGTTGCAGCCGTGGGCGATGTTGGCAAAGGGGCCGCCGTGGATGAGCGCCGGGGTGTGTTCCAGCGTCTGCACCAGATTGGGCTTGAGCGCGTCCTTGAGAAGCGCCGCCATCGCCCCCGCGGCCTTGAGGTCGCCGGCGGTGACGGGCTGTTCGTCGTAGGTATAGCCGACGATGATGCGCGAAAGGCGCTCTTTTAGGTCGGCGATGCTGGTGGCAAGGCAGAGCACGGCCATGATCTCGCTGGCGACGGTGATGTCGTAGCCGTCCTCGCGGGGCGTGCCGTTGACGCGGCCGCCCAGGCCGTCCACCACGAAGCGCAGCTGGCGGTCGTTCATGTCCACGCAGCGCTTCCAGGTGATGCGGCGCGGGTCGATGCGCAGGGCGTTGCCCTGATAGATGTGGTTGTCCAGCATGGCGGCCAGCAGGTTGTTGGCCGCGCCGATGGCGTGGAAATCGCCGGTGAAGTGGAGGTTGATGTCCTCCATGGGCACCACCTGCGCATAGCCGCCGCCCGCCGCACCGCCCTTGACGCCGAACACCGGACCGAGGGACGGCTCGCGCAGGGCGACGACGCTGTTTTTACCGATGCGCCGCAGGGCGTCAGCGAGGCCGACGGTCGTAGTGGTCTTGCCCTCGCCCGCCGGAGTGGGGGTGATGGCGGTGACCAGCACAAGCCTGCCGTCCGCTTTCGATGTATTCAAGAGGGAAAGGTCGATCTTGGCCTTGTAATTGCCGTACTGTTCGAGATACTCTTCCGCCACGCCCGCGCGTTCGGCGATTTTGCGGATGTGCAGCATTTCGGTCTGTTGGGCGATCTGTATGTCGCTGAGCATAGGACCCCTCCTTAGCCGTTGGGATGCCGCCGCGCGCTGAGGCGACGGTAGACGAGTATGCCGGCGAGGCTCAAAGCCAGCGTCACGCCGAAGGCGATGAGGGCGAACTGATAGTCCTTCAGCCCCAGCGCGTCGCCGGTGACGGTCGAGGTGACGATCGAGGGGATGCGGGCCACGGCGGTGATGAGAAGCCATGTGCCCAGTTTCATGTCGGTGAGGCCGATGAAGTAGGAAAGCAGATCCTTGGGCGTACCGGGAATGAAAAAGACGATGAAAGTGAGCAGGTTGAGCCGCCGGGAATCCTGCAAAAAGCGCAGCGAGCGTATCTTTTCGCGGGGGAAGAACACTTCCACCAGCTTGACGCCAAAGCGCCGCACGAAGAGAAACACCAGCGCGCTGCCGATAACGCAGCCGATGATGCAGAGGATGGTGCCCTCCCAGGCGCCAAAGGCGTAGCCCGCGCCCATCTCCAGCGGTTCACCGGGGATGAGAGCGATGATGAGCTGAAAGATGACCATGCCCACGAAGATCACGCGGCTTACAAAGCCGGAGGAATCCACCCATGCGCGGAAGCGCTCCGGCTCCCGCACGAATTCGATCATCGGCTTGCCCACCAGATAACCCACTGCGGCGATGAAGATCAGCGCCACGATGATGGCGAAAAGGTATATCTTCTTTTTGTGCGCCTCGGTCAGCTGCATCCGTTCGCGTCTGCGTTTCATACACTGTCTCCCTCAAACCGCGCCGCCCCGAAAGGCGCGCACGCTTAGTATACCACATTTCGGGAAACAAGTATAGTCCATCGCTTTCAACGTTTTATCAACGCGCTACTTTTTCGGCTTGCGGTCGAAGAAGGGGCTCTTGCCGTAGGCGGCGATGGGGATGGCCAGCCAGACGACGTCGAAATCCTCGTACTGCATCAGTTGCGCGGCCTTGCCGGCGGAGTAGAGCACGCGGCTGTCCACACGGTCGTCCGCGGCCACGGAAACGGCGCTGCCCACGGCGATGCCGAGGTCGATCATGTTAAAGGCGCAGCGCGCCCCGGAAGCGTCGGCGGAGGCGCAGCTGTCAAAGCCGCAGAAGCCGCACACCGTCAGCCCCGCGCGCGCCGGTTTTGCGCCGATAAGCACGAGGGCCTGCGCCGCATCCACATTGTCCGCGTCGCGCAGGAAGAACTGCACGGCAGGGTTGCCCGTGGCGGCGACCTCGCGCATCTTCTCCGCGAGCGCCTTTTTCTCCTCGCCGGTCAAGACCATAGTCAGTATGTTGTCCACTCCCTTGGCCTTGGGCGCGGTGCGCGCGGCGGCGCGCATGCGCGCTGCCGTGGCCAAAATGGCCTGCCGCTCCATCTCGTCCGAATCGTAACGCATGATGATCTTCTCCTTTCCAAAGGTCGCTTACAG
>CAMMGP010000184.1 GCA_946496415.1 uncultured Clostridia bacterium
TTGTAGTTGCCCTTGCCGATATAGATGTCCTTGACAAGGCCGGGGTATTCCTCGTCGGCCACGGCCTTGATCTCCTGCGCAAAGGCGCGATTCTCGTCTCCGTTGGGATTCGAGCGGCCCACAAAGAGGCGCACCATGCTCACATCCTCGCCGTCCACTTCCGTCTCGTACTGTTCGGCGGGGATGGCGTCGCGGTGGATGTCCAGGAGTGCGTCGGGGTTATCCTTGAGCAGTTCCTCCGCCGTGCGGCGCGAGCGGCGATAGGCGCCGGCGTCGTGGGGATGGAACGTCTCCTTGGAATAGACCACTTCGATGCCGCGCTCCTCAAAGCTCTCGGCCAGCGCCTCGCCCACGTCGTAGATGCCGGCGTTTTCCAGCTTGGAGGATTCGCCGTCCGAGGGCACATAGCTTTCGTCGGAGTGGGTGGAATACATGGCGATCTTCTTTTCCGACTCGGCGCGGGCGATCAGTGAGGCAAAGGCCGTGGCCGCCGAGGCGTCGTAAACGGCGGGGCCGATATACTCGGCGCGGGCCGTCTTCTGGGCGTCGTCCACAGAGGCCACGCGGTAGAGGCGGTCGTCGCCCGAGATGTACTCGTCGCCGACGAACATGCGGCCGGCGCGCATGGTCAGTTCGTTGCCCTGATCGTCATAGAGCGTATAGACGCCGTCGCCGTCCATCTCCGCCCGCGCGGGGATGGCAAAGACGGCAAGCAACAGAAGCAATATCCACAGGCGCTTCATTTTTCCCGCTCCTTCCGCAGAAATTCGCCGCTTTCGATGCTGTATTCGCGATCCGGGCCGCGTCTGCCGCGCGCCATGCGCTCGGCAATCTCGCCGATGAGTTCGCTGAGCAGCACCGCGAGTATGCCGGAGATGACCACCGCGTCGTAGGCCCCCGCGCCTCCGAGGGAGAGCGTCTGGGGCACGCCCTGCGTCCAGACCTCGATGGAGGCAATGACGTCGGCGATGAGCACGCCCGTGACGCCGGCGATGAACGCCGCGCGGCGCGAGCGGCCGAACAGATAGGCAATGACGCCGCCGGCCACGCCGTAGAGATAGTTGGGGTCGAAGGTAATGGTCTCCGGCTCGTCGGCGGTATAGCGGCCGATGATGTAGCAGACCACGCCCGTGACCAGCGAGGCGGCGATGGCGCGGCCGCGTTCCTTCCATGTGCCGGCGCGAACGAACAGATAGCCGCAGAGTATGAGCGGGATCACGCAGCCGCCGAGGTTGATCTCGACGTTTCCGCCCAAGGGGATATCCGGCACGAAGCCGAGGCCGATGATGAGGGCGATGCACAAAAGCGCCTGTTTGTCCGTGAGGCGCAAACGATCCAGGGCGCGTTGCCCGGCGCCGAAGATCACCAGCAGCCCGGTGATGATGAGAATGATGAGTCCGATGGACATGGTCGATCCCTCCTGTTTTACTATCCTTTCCGAAAATGCCGTTTTCAGGCGCGGAGATTTTTGCCAGCGCCGGCGCTTTCCGCTCTTGCATCGCGGCGCGAAATACGGTAGAATAGTACCGTTAGGGGGTCTGGATACCAATGATACGGCTCATTGCCACGGACATGGACGCGACGCTGCTGGACGGCAACAGCGAACTCACGCCGCGCACGGTGCGCGCCGTGCGACAGGCGATGGAGGCGGGCGCGCGCTTCGTGATCGCCAGCGGCCGCATGTATGAAACCGCGCGGCCGTTTGCCGAGCGGCTTGAAACGAACGCGCCGATGATCGCCTTCAACGGCGCCATGGCCTGCGACTGGCGGACGGGCGCGCCGCTTTTCACCACCGACATTCCCGTCGAAATCGCGCGCGGCGTCTGCGCCATGGCGGAGGAACGCGGCGTCTTTATCCAGTATTTCCCCGAACGGGGGCTCTATTATCAAAAACGCGTCGCCGCCGTCTGCGACGAATACGAGGGGCGCGTGCGCTATCACGGGACGGAGACCGTTTTGCCGCTTTCGCAGTGGATCACGCGCCCGCCCCTGAAACTGCTGTGCCTGGGCGAGCGCGATGTGTTGATCGCCCTGCGCGAAGCGCTGAACGCCGCCTTTCCGCAGCTGCGGGTGATGTTTTCCCAACCCACGTATCTGGAGATCGTGGACGCGGGCGTGGACAAGGGCAAGGCCCTGCGCGCCGTCGCCGAACGGCTGGGCGTCGCCCGCGAGGAAGTCGCCGCCTTTGGCGACGCGGGCAACGATCTGGGCATGCTCGCCTATGCCGGGCGCGGATACGCCATGGAAAACGCCAGCGAAGACGTGCTCGCGCGCGTGCCTCTGCACGCGCCGGCCAACACGGACGACGGCGTGGCGCAGGTGCTTGAAGACCTGCTCGCGCGCGGCGAGATCGGAGGATGATCTATGGTTCTGGAAGCGGATCTTGTCAAGGCCCTGAATCTCAAGACCATCATTGCCGCCGAAAACGGCCGGCTGAATATCGAAGTTTCCAACGTCAACCGCCCCGGACTGCAGCTGGCCGGTTACTGGGACTTTTTCGGCTACGAGCGGCCGCAGCTATTGGGCATGGTGGAGATGACCTACCTTTCCATGCTGGACAAGGCTACCCGCCACGAGCGGCTGACGCGCTTTTTCAGCTACGACGTTCCCTGCATCATCATCGCCCGTTCCATCCCCTGCTTTGACGAAATGCTGGTGCTGGGCGCGGCGCGCAAGATCCCCATTTATTCCGCCGCGCCGGAGACCACACAGGTGGAAGTGGAACTGATCTCCTTTTTGCGCGATTATCTGGCTCCGCGCGAGACCATGCACGGCGTGCTGGTCAACGTCTACGGCAGCGGCCTGCTCATCACCGGCGAGAGCGGCGTGGGCAAGAGCGAAACGGCCATCGAACTGGTCAAGCGCGGCCATCAATTGGTGGCGGACGACGTGGTGGACATCCGCCGCGTATCTGACGACCGCCTGGTGGGCGAATCGCCGGAACTGGTGCGGCACTTCATGGAGATCCGCGGCGTGGGCATCATCGACATCGCTACCATGTACGGCGTCGGCGCGGTCATCCGCTCCAAGACCATCGACCTGGAAGTCAAGCTGGAAAACTGGCGGCAGGGCAAGGAATACGACCGTTTGGGCCTAGCCGATCAGTACAACGAAATCCTCGGGGTGAAGGTGCCCTATATACTCATCCCCATCCACCCGGGGCGCAATCTGGCCATCGTGCTGGAGGTGGCGGCACGCAATTTCCGCCTCAAGCAGATGGGTTACAACGCCGCGCAGGAGTTGGCGCACCGCCATATGGAGCGCGCCATGCGCGCGCAGCAGGAAGAAAGCGAGGAATGACCATGGTATACATCGGCATCGACGTGGGCGGCACCACCGCCAAGGCCGGCGTGGTGGATGAAGGCGGCAATATACTGTGCAAGGCGAGTTGCCCGACCGGCATTGATCGCCCCTTTGAGGACATCGCCGCCAATATGGTGGATCTCTGCCGCCGCATCATCCGCGAAAGCGGGCGCGCGATGGAGGAATTCGCCGCCGTGGGCGTTGGCATTCCCGGCCAGCAGAATCCCCACAGCGGCCTGGTCGCCTTCTGCAACAACCTCGGCTGGGTGGACGTGCCCCTGATGGCGCGCCTGCGGGACGGCCTGGGCCTGCCCGTTTTCGTTGACAACGACGCCAACGCCGCGGCGCTGGCCGAAAGCGCCTTTGGCGCCTCGCGCGGCGTGCGCAGCAGCATACTCGTCACCCTTGGAACCGGCGTGGGCGGCGGCGTCATCATTGACGGCCGCATCCACAGCGGCGTGCGCGGCGCG
>CAMMGP010000185.1 GCA_946496415.1 uncultured Clostridia bacterium
GCGCCACGCGGCGGGGGGACAGCGCCTCGCGCAGGAGGCGTTTGACGGGAAACACAGGTATCCTCCTCCTTGAAAATGGGGCCGCTTTTTTCACGAAAAAGCCCGGGAAGCGGCCTTTACAAACAGCTTAAACCCTGGTATGATACCAGGGTCAAGGGCAAATATGTTATTTTTCTGTGCGGAGGGCGTATGAAGGACAGCTATACCATCCACGAGATCGCCGCGCTCTACGGCGTGGGGCCGGACGCGCTGCGCTACTACGAAAAGCTGGGGCTTGTCAAGCCGCGGCGGGCGCAAAACGGCTACCGCATTTACGACCTCAACGACATCTACCGCCTGACCATCCTCCGCGATCTGCGCTCTCTGGGGTTTTCCATGGAGCGCATCGGGGAATACCTCAGGGATCTGAGCGTTTCCAACACTCTGCAGCTTCTGGACGAGGAGCGGCGGCTGATCCGCGAAAAGATGCGCGCGCTGCGCGCCGCTGAAAGCGCTATTCGCGAGCGCGTGCGACGATTGCAGGCGTGCGCGGCGGTGGCGGACGGCGATCCCTCCCTTGTGGAGCTGCCGCCACGGCCCTGCCTGCGCCTCAACGCCGACATCGCCCGCGATGAGGAGATGGACTTCGCCATCAAGCGCCTGCACCGCCGCCACGAGGACACCATCCGCGATCTGGGCGGGCAGAAAATCGGCGCAAGTATCGCCCCGGAGGACATACGCGCCGGACGGGAGGGCGTGTATCGCTCGGTGTTCTTCCTATTAAAGGAAGGAGAAGCGGGCGACTTCACGCTGCCGGGCGGGACGCACGCGCGCCTTTTCTACCGCGGCGGCTACCGGCAGTTGGGCGGGCGCATCGCGGCGCTGCTTTCCTGGGCGCGGGCGCGAGGGCTCTCCCCCACCGGCGATATTTTGGAGCTTTACCACATCGACAACCGCTTCACCGCCCGCGAAGAGGAGTTTTTGACGGAACTGCAGGTGCGTGTGGAGCCGGAAAAGGAGGAACGGGAGAAATGACCACGGACGAGATCATGCTCTTTGACAAGTGGCCAAACGTGTTGCCCCTCTACGCCGCCCTGCGGGAAACGCTGCTTTTGGCCTATCCCGAGACGACGGTGAAGGCGGCGAAGACGCAGATCTCCTTCCGCAACCGCCATGTGTTCGCCATGGCCTCGCCGCCGTGGCGGCGGCTGCGCGGCGCGCCGGAGGAATATCTGCTGGTGTCGTTCGGCCTTTCCCATCAAAGCGATTCGCCGCGCGTGTGGCAGAGCGTGGAGGCGTATCCGGGGCGCTGGACGCATCATGCCATCGTGGCGCGCGAGCAGGATCTGGACGGCGAACTGCTGGCGCTCATCGACGAGGCCTATCACTTCGCCATGGTCAAGTGACGGGGCCGTTTGTGGCGGAGGCGCGCCCCTGCGATTAGAAGCGCGTTAGAAGCGTCGCGCGCGTCTTGTTCCCGCGCTTTGGGACATGCTATAATAGATACAAGTACTTCATGGAGGCCAGACATGTCTCAACTTGCGGGGTACATCGGCCCCATCTCCACCGCCATGTGGGTGTTTCCCTTCGTGGCGCTGCTCTTTACCGTGCCTTACGTGCTTTCGAGTTACCACCGCTACGGGGCGGTGCTGTTTTTCCGCGCCCTTGTGGTCTATTCCTTCATTTTTTATATGATGTGCGTCTACTTCCTCGCCGTCCTGCCCCTGCCGAGCATTGAGGAGGTGGCGCGGGAGACGAAGCCCTGGGCGCAGCTTAAACCCTTCGCGGGGCTGCAAAGCGCCCTTCGGGAGGGTGGATTCAAGGCCAACGACCCGCAGACGTGGCTGCGGGTGTTGGGCACGAGCAGCTTTTTCCACCTGGCCGCCAACGTCGCCATGCTCTTTCCTCTGGGCATCTATCTGCGCTACTACTTCCGGCAGGGCTTTTTCGGGGCGGTGCGCTGGGGCTTCCTGGTGAGCCTTTCCCTCGAACTTTTGCAGCTTACCGGGCTGTTGTTCATCTATCCGCGCCCCTATCGCCTCTTTGACGTGGACGACCTCATCACCAACACGCTGGGCGCGGCGCTGGGCTACCTCGTGGCCCCGCTGCCGATGAAAATACTGCCCTCGCAGGAAAGGCTCGACCACGTGGCCTACCGCAAGGGCGAGCGCGTTTCCATCTTCCGCGCGGCGGTGGCGGCGGGCGTGGACTGGGCGCTGTGCGCGCTGATCGCCGTGCCAGTCTCGGCCGCGCTGGGCGTGCGCAGCGGCAGGCGCATCCTCTTTATCTACATCGCCAGCGTGCTTGTCTACTTCATCTTCATCCAGTACCTGACCGGCGGGCGCACGCTGGGCAAGGCGCTCTGCCGCGTGCGGCTGGTGCGCGAGGATGGGGGCAGGCCGAAGTTCTGGCAGGTGGCGGTGCGCTGTATATCGCTCTACCTCATTTTGCTAGCCGCGCCCTGGGCGGGCTTTAGCGCCTGGAACGGCATGATCGACGCCACGGGCTGGCGCTTTTTCGCCCTTGGCGCGGCGGCCATACTCTGTCTGGGCGTGTTCGCCATTTTCGTATTCACCTGCTTTATCAACCTGATCACCCGCGCCTCGCGCCTGCCGCACGAGCGCCTCAGCCGCACGCGCAACCAGAGCACGGTGCGCCGCGCGGAGGATATTTGATGCGGCGAAAAACTTTTTGCCAGAAATGGAGAAAACTGCGATTTTCTCATTTTCGTTTCATCTTCGCCGCGTATAATGGGTACATCGAAAGGAGCGAAACAAACATGAAGAAAATTATCGTCACCCTGCTGCTCGCGGCCCTCGTGCTCGCCGCCGTCCCCGCCCTGGCTCAGAACGCCTTCACCGCCGCCGATGGCGGCATCGTGCCCACCATCCAGTTCGTCACCTACGAGGGCTTCGGTTACGTAGAAGTGGACTTTTTGCAGGACGTGAACTATGAGAACCCGACCGTCACCGTGACCGATGCCTCCGGCGCGGCCATTGCCGCCACCATCGTCCAGCTCGACGACGATGACCTGACCTTCCAGATCACGGACTTCGCCGCCGACGCCGCCTACGATCTCACCATCTCCGGCGTGCGCGTGGGCCGCAACGGCAGCTACACCTCCGTTTCCGGCAGCTTCACCGTGCCGCTCGAGGGCGCCGCGGTGATCAAGAAGGTCGAATATGACCGCGACGACCGCGAGATCGACATCGAGTTCGCCGCGCTGGTTCAGTATGAGAACCCCACCGTGCAGGTGATCGCCGCCGACGGCACGCCCATCAACGCCACCATCTACGAGTGGGATGAGGACAGCATCGAGGCCCGTCTGGAATCGCCGCTGAACCTCGGCAGCGAGTACATGGTCACCGTCACCGGCGTGCGCGCCGCGCAGGACACGGCCTTTGGCACCGCCAGCCTCACCTTCACCGCCTACGACGACTGATTTTTCCACGAATGACCTCGGGGACGCCCCTCCTGTCACGGGAGGGGCATGCCCCGTTTGATGGAGGGAACGACTTTGCGCATACTGGTGGCTGAGGACGACAGGAGCATCGCCTCTGTGCTCAAGCGACGGCTGGAGGCCGCGCATTACAGCGTGGACGTCTGCCACGATGGCGGCGCGGCCTACGACTATCTGCGGCTGACGGACTACGACGTGGCCATCATGGACATCATGATGCCTGTGGAGGACGGCCTCAGCGCCGTGCGCCGCGCGCGCGAGGCGGGCGTGCGCACGCCCGTGCTCTTCCTCACCGCCCGCGACGCC
>CAMMGP010000186.1 GCA_946496415.1 uncultured Clostridia bacterium
ACGCCAGGCGCTTTGCCGACGTTGAGGGGACGACGCCCCTGTGCGTGCGCGGCAACTGCGACTCGCCCCTCTGCCCCGCCCCGGCGGAGCGCGTGGAGGCACTGGGCGGGGCGCGGATATTGCTAGCGCATGGCGACCGCTACGGGGTTAAATCCTCGTTGACGCGGCTGAGTTACCGCGCTGAGGAACTTGCCTGTCAGGCGGCGTTCTTCGGCCACACGCACCGCGCCTTCTGCGGCTATGTGGGCGGCGCGCTGCTTTTGAACCCCGGCGCGTTGCGCGAGGGGAACTGGGCGGAAGTGACTGTGCAGGAAGGCAGGATCGTTCCCCGCCTGCTCTCCCTGTGAGCGGGCGCTTTGTTTTTAACATTTCTTATACATTTCTGTACAAATAGCGAATATTTGTGCTTGACAAATATGCCGAACTTTCGTATAATTTTTCTTGAAGGCGCGTCTGCGGAGGCGCGCCGCCCGCGGGGGCCGGCCCTGCGGGCAATCGAAGAAAAGGAGTTGTCATTATGAAGAAACTCATGGCACTCGCTCTGACCCTGATCCTCGCGCTGGGCTGCATGGGCGCCTTCGCGGAGGAGACCACCGAGATCTACTTCCTCAACTTCAAGCCGGAGATCGCCGAGGTCTACGAGGAGATCGCCGCCACCTACGAGGCGGAAACGGGCGTGCACGTCAACGTCGTCACCGCCGCCGCCGGCACCTACGAGCAGACGCTGCGCTCGGAGATCGCCAAGGCCGACGCACCCACCATCTTCCAGATCAACGGCCCCGTGGGCTTGCAGAGTTGGAAGGACTACTGCCTCGACCTTGCCGACACCGAGTTTTACAACATGCTTTCCGATAAGACGCTGGCTGTGACCGAGGGCGACGCCGTGTACGGCATTCCCTACGTGGTCGAGGGCTATGGCATCATCTACAACGACGCCATCATGGACGCCTACTTCGCCTCGGAAAACAAGTCCACCGAGTATACCTCCATGGACGAGATCAAGAGTTTTGAGGCTCTCAAGGCCGTCGTCGAGGACATGACCGCCCTCAAGGACGAACTGGGCATTCAGGGCGTGTTCGCCTCCACCTCCATGGCCGCGGGCGAACAGTGGCGCTGGCAGACCCACCTGCTCAACATGCCCATCTACCAGGAATTCAAAGACGCGGGCGGCGAGAACACCATCCTCACCGGCCTGGACGCGGCGGAGATCACCTTCTCCTACAACGAGAACTTCAAGAACCTCTTTGACCTCTACACCAACAACAGCGTCACCGCCAAGGGCCTTCTGAGCAACAAGACCACCAACGATTCCATGGCCGAGTTCGCGCTGGGCCAGTGCGCCATGGTGCAGAACGGCAACTGGGGCGCCAGCCAGATCCTCGGCGTGGAGGGCAATGTGGTTTCTGACGACGACATCAAGTTCCTGCCTCTCTACACCGGCGTCGAGGGCGAAGAGGCCCAGGGCCTGTGCATCGGCACGGAGAACTACCTGTGCGTCAACTCGCAGGTTTCCGAAGAAAAGCAACAGGCTTCCATCGACTTCCTGGTCTGGCTGTTCAGTTCTGAGACTGGCAAGGCCTATGTGAAGAACGATCTGATGTTCCTCTCCCCCTTCAACACCTTTGAGGACGACGAGATGCCGGAAGACCCGCTCTCCCGCGAGGTGCTGCGCTGGATGGAGATGGACGGCGTGACCAGCGTGCCGTGGACATTCGCCTCCTTCCCGTCGGAGCAGTTCAAGAACTACGTGGGCGACGCGCTGCTGGAGTACCTGCAGGGTTCCATGGATTGGGACGGCGTGGTACAGGTGGTCATCGACTCGTGGGCCTCTGAGCGCGCGCTGAATGCGTAAACAGACTTGCACAACGGCGGAGCGCTTGCGCATCTGCGCGGCGCTCCGCCGTTGACGCTTTCCATTGCCAAATGGCTCCGCGTAGGCGGGGCCGTCGCGCGCAAATTTTCTCTGCGGCGCGGCGGGCGGCGGGTTTCTCATTCTCGCCGCCGGTTCGCTGAAAGGCGAGCCAGTTTACAAAGAGGGGGATCGTATGCAAAGGACGCTTCGGAAGTTTTTCCCGCTGTTTGTCCTGCCCACCCTCATCGCGTTCGTCATCGTCTTTCTCATTCCGTTTCTGATGGGCATCTACCTGTCGTTTACGGAATTCACGACCGTGACCAACTCCCATTGGGTGGGGCTGAAAAACTACATCACCGCCTTCACCGCCAACAAGGAGTTCGTCAACGCGCTGTGGTTTACGGTGAAATTCGCGGTGGTCAGCGTGGTCACCATCAACGTGCTGGGCTTTGCCATGGCCTCGCTGCTCACGCGCGGCATCCGCGGCACCAACCTGTTCCGCACGGTGCTGTTCATGCCCAACCTCATTGGCGGCATCGTGCTGGGCTGGATCTGGCAGATGATCTTCAACGGCATACTCTACCACTATGAGATGACGCTCACCTTCAACGCCAGCTTTGGCTTCTGGGGGCTGGTCATCCTCATGAACTGGCAGATGATCGGCTACATGATGATCATCTACATCGCGGGCATACAGTCCATCCCCACGGAACTGTACGACGCGGCGGCGGTGGACGGCGCCAACGGCTGGCAGCGGCTGACCAACGTGACGCTGCCGATGTGCATGCCCTCCATCACCATCTGCACATTCCTGACGCTGACCAATTCCTTCAAGCTCTTTGACCAGAACCTGGCGCTCACCGCCGGCGCGCCGTCGAAAAAGACGACCATGCTGGCCCTGGACATCTACAACACCTTCTATGGCCGCGTCGGGTTTGAGGGCGTCGGTCAGGCCAAGGCGGTCGTGTTCTTTATCCTTGTGGCCGGCATCGCCTTTGTGCAGCTGTGGCTGACGCGCAGGAAGGAGGTCAACCAATGAGCGCTCCCTCCATCGCCAAGCGGCGCAGCCGCAATTCGTGGCTTTTGACCATCCTCATGGCGGTCATCTGCCTGGCTTTCCTCGCGCCGATCCTCATCGTTTTGATGAACTCGTTCAAGGGCAAGCTGTTTATCAGCACCGCCCCGTTCGACTTTCCCAGCAGCGAGGCGGGCACGTTCGTGGGCCTTGCGAACTACACCGAGGGCGTCCGCCTGACGGGATTTTTCCAGGCGTTCGGCTATTCTCTGTTCATCACCGTGTTCTCTGTGCTCTTCATCGTGCTTTTGACGGCGATGACGGGCTGGTTCCTCGCCCGCGTGGAGAACAAAGTGACGCGCGTCATCTACCTTTTGCTGGTCTTTTCCATGGTGGTGCCCTTCCAGATGGTGATGTTCACCATGTCGAAACTGGCCAACATGCTGCATCTGGACAACCCCGTGGGCATCATCTTCGTCTATGTCGGCTTTGGGGCCGGATTGTCCACCTTCATGTTCACCGGCTTTGCCCGCTACGTGCCGCGCGAGATCGAGGAGGCCGCCTGCATCGACGGTTGCGGCCCGGTGCGCACGTTCTTTTCCGTGGTCTTCCCCGTGCTCAAGCCCACGGCCATCACCGTGGCGATTTTGAACGCCATGTGGATCTGGAACGACTATCTGCTCCCCTACCTGCTGCTCGGCTCCACCTATAAGACTATTCCCATCGCCGTGCAGTATCTGAAGGGCGGCTACGGCTCCGTGGACATGGGCGCGATGATGGCCGTGCTGGTTCTCTCCAT
>CAMMGP010000187.1 GCA_946496415.1 uncultured Clostridia bacterium
CGCCCCAGAACCAGCCCCGCGTGCGCGGCGGACGCGGATGCACCGGCGGATGATAGCGCCGGTAGCGCCGGTAACCAAATCCGCCGCCGATGCCGGCAAAGAGCAGGATGAGGACGAGCAGCAAAAGGCCGAGGCCTCCGCAGCTGCATCCCAGGCAATTCAGACCCAACATCGCGCAACCTCCTCCCAGGCAGCCGCCGGTAGACGCGGGCGCGTACGTTTCCTGCTGCGCGCGGCGTTCCTCGTATTCTTCCGCGCCGTCTTCCGTGTTTAACCAGGCTTCGAAGCGCGCGTCGCCGTCCGCGAGCGTCACGTCCGCACCGCAGATGTCGGCGATGCGCTCAAAGAGAACGTCAAAAAACTTGCGTGCGCCCGCGTCGTAGTCGCGGTCGGCAAAGTCCGGCTCGAGATACGCATCCGCCAGTTCGTGGACGACGCCGGCGCTCAATTCAAGATCCAGCCCCGTGCCCGGCATCCAGCCATAATCGTCGTCGTCAATGGCGAGCACTACCACAAAGCCGTTCTGCTTGCGCGCATCGCCCACTTCCCACTCGTTGATAAGCGCGAGGCAATAGTCCTCCATCGTCTCGTTGCCCACCGTGTCCACAGTGACGAAGACGATTTCCGCGCCGCAGGCTTCATACAATTCCCGGTTGCAAAAGACGATATGGCCCTCAGTCTCATAGTCCAGCACATTGGCGCCGTCGTAGACGTAAAAGTCCTCGGTCGGCTCGGGGATATCCGCCGCCAGCGCGGTCGCGCAGGGAAGCAGCAGGCAGATCAAAAGCGCGCACAGGCGTTTCATATCGTTCACCATCCGAATGTGTTCAAGGGCTTGACGCCGAACAGCGCGCCAATCAGATTGGCGGGGAACTTCTCCAGCTTGCGGTTGAAGGCGCTGGCCATCACCGGATACTGGTCGTTCTGGATGAGGTTGACCGCGCCCTTGAAGTCGTTGTAGGCAAGGCGCGCGTCCACCAGATCATCGGCGCTGTGGCCCTGTTCCAGCGCCGTATACAGCGCCTCTACTGCGGGCACGAGCCTCTGATAAGCCGTGTGCCGCTCGTCGAGATCCTCTCCGCCCTGTTCGGCGGCCTCCGCCGCCGCGCGCACCTCGTCTACCAGCGCCGCGTCCGCGCCGAGTTTCACACCCTGTTCCGCCAGAGCGTTGGCCCGCTCGGCGCAGCGCTGCAGATAGGCTTCCATGCTGTGGCGCACGGAGAGCGAGGTGTCCGTTCCGTCGGAAAACACCTGCATGATGTCGTAACGCTCGTTGCGCAGCCCGCCGCCGCCAAAAAGGACGATGCTGGCGAGTATGCAGATGACCAATACCACCGTGGCCAGCTTGCGGTTTTCGGAAAGACGCATGCCATGTCCTCCTGTTTACTTGCGCAGCTCCAACAGCTTGTTGCGCAGATCGTTTTCGATGACCTTGAGCTGCCCCTCGGCGGCCTGACGCTTCTGGCGGCCCTCCTGCTGGATGGTGAGTACCTCGTCCATGGTGTCGATGAGCATCTGGTTGGTCTGCTGCAAGGTCTCGATATCGACGATGCCGCGCTCGGCTTCCCTGGCGCTCTCGGTGGTGGCCATCTTGAGCTTTTCGGCGTTCTTGCGCAGCAGTTCGTTAGTCAGGTCGCTGACGGCGCGCTGGGCCTCCATGGCGCTCTGCGTGTGGGCAAGGCCGAGGGCGAGTACCATCTGGCTCTTCCACAGGGGGATGGTGTTGTTGAGTGAAGTCTGGATCTTCTCCGCCATCAGCTGGTTGCTGGACTGGATGAGGCGGATCTGCGGCGCCATCTGGATGGAGATGTTGCGGGTCAATTCCAGATCGTAGAGCTTCTTTTCAAAGCGCTCGCACTTTTCGTTCAGGTCCTTGGCGGCCTGCGCGTCCTCGGGAAGCCCGCTCTTCTCGGCCTTGTCGTAGGCGGCCTTGAGGTCGGTGGCGCGCACTTCTTCCAGCCGCTTCTTGCCGGCGGCGATGTACATGGACAGTTCCTTGAAATAGGTCAGGTTCTGCTCGTAGAGGCGGTCGAGCATGGCGATGTCCTTGAGCAGCTGCACCTGATGCTGTTCCAGACCTTCGCAGATCTTGTCCACATTGACCTCGGCCTCGTCGTAGCGGGTCTTGAGCAGTTCCAATTTGTTGACCTTCTGCTTGAACCAGCCGAAGATGCCCTTTTTCTCCTCCTCGTCGGCAGAGAAGCCCTTCAACTCGGTGACCAGGTTGGCGATCATGTCGCCCACTTCGTCCAGATCCTTGGTCTTGACGTTTTCCAGCGCCGTGTCAGAGAATTCGGCGATGCCCTGCTGGGCGTGGGCGCCGTAGGAAAACACCAGATTGGTGTCGGTGACGTCGATCTGCTTGGAGAACTCGTCGATCTGCGCCTGCTCCTCGGGGGTGAACACAGGCTCCTGAACGGCCTCGGGCGCGGCGGCAGCGGCTTCGGCGGCAGGCTCCGCGGCGGGGGTGGGGTTCAGGGTGAGCTTGATCTCAGACATGGGCTTGTTCCTCCTCTTTCTTTTCAGACGCGGTTTCTTCAGGCTTGCTTTCCGGGCGGATGCCGTCTGCCGCCAGCATGGTCTCCAGAACGTCGATATCTGTCTGTATATCCATCGCCTCGTGGCGATAGAGGCTGTCCAGTTGCCGCTCGAAGGCGACGGCGATCATTTCCAGGCTGTTTTCCACCACCGTCATCGCCCCGCGGACATTTTCGCCCTGCGAGCCACTCCCATCCAGTTCGCGGTACTGCGTAAGCAGCTTGTCCGACGTGGGCAGGTAGTAGTTCATGAAGCGGCGCACCTCGCCGGCGCGCGATGGCTCCTTTTCGAGGATGTCGAAGATCTTCCCGCCCGCGTCGGTCATGCGCTTGAGGCGCGCGGAGATGGCCTCATCCGCGATGGCCTTGTCCGCCTCGCGCAGGTTGTGCAGCGCGGCGCGCCCCTCGGCGATCTGGGCGTTCACCGCCTCGTCGCCGCTGTCGGGCTTCGCGTCTACCTCCACCGTGCGGCCGGGAAAGAAGACGCTTGCCACCAGATACACCGCCACGGAGACGCAGGCGGCGATGATGATGAAAAGAAGCTCATAGATGGGCGCAAACAGTCCGAACAGTAGCCAGATGAGCGCCGCCAGATAGAGCGGTATGGCCGATTTGATCTTTACGGTCTTCACGTGTGCACCTCCACCGTGGTAAAGTCTGTCCAATTCCCTTTAATTCAGTATCAGTTCCACCGGGCAATGATCGCTGCCCATGATCTGATCGTGGATCGTCGCGGAAACAAGGCGGTCTTTCAGACGCTGACTGACCACGAAATAGTCGATGCGCCACCCCGCGTTGCGGCTGCGCGCGCCGCCAATGTAACTCCACCAGCTGTACGCGCCGGTCTTGTCCGGGTAAAAGTAGCGGAAGGTATCGATAAAGCCCGCGTCCAGCAATTCGGAAAACTTTCCGCGCTCCTGATCGGTGAAACCGGCGTTGAAGTGGTTGGTCTTGGGGTTTTTCAGGTCGATCTCCTCGTGCGCCACGTTGAGGTCACCGCAGAGCACAACGGGTTTCTTTTCGTCCAGCTTCTTCAGGTAGGCGCGGAAGTCGTCCTCCCAGCGCATGCGGTAGTCGAGGCGGCGCAGTTCGTTCTGCGAATTGG
>CAMMGP010000188.1 GCA_946496415.1 uncultured Clostridia bacterium
CGCTCCCGGCGCGGCCAGCAGCACGCAAGTCTCCTCTCCGGCAAAGCCGGGCAGGCGCGTCTCTTTTCCCGCGTCCGGCGTCACGCACGCTTCTTCGCGGGAGAGTTCCACCGCGCCCTCCACGCCTTCCATGGCCGCTACGCGCCACAGCGCCGGCGCTACGCCGCCGCCTTCGGCGCGGAAGAGCACGCGCTGCGTGCCCGGCAGGGGCATGGTCAGGGCCATGTGGTTGGCGTCCTCCGGCGCGGCGCGGTCGAGCACTTCATAGAGCATGCCCTCGGGCGGCTCGACCACCACGTCGGAATAGACGATATAGGCGTTGGTTTCGGAAGGATCAACCTGATAGTTTTTGTTGGGACGGATCTTGTCGTTCTCGCCGGGGTGGGCGCGCAGATCCAGGAGGGCATAGCGGCCGATGCGGCGCATGCGGGCCTTGAAGTGGCCAGATTCGTTCTTGTCCGGCACGATGCGCAGGCAGCCGTTTTCGGAAAAGGCTTCCAGGCCGTCAAAGGGCTGATAGCCCTCCTCCTGCGCCATCAGCAGGGGCTTGAAGCGAAAGTAGCTCTTGAGGGGATTGTCCTCTTCAAGGATACCCACGCATAACTTGCCCGGCAACGTCATATACATTCCTCCCAGGGGCGGATCTCGCTTCCCGCAGTTAAGATACGACACGAAATAGCCGTCCGGCTTAAACATCGTGTCTACTTACAATTTTATCATTTTTAACATATATATGTCAATGGGCAAGCAAAGATTTTATTTCCCGGGCCGTCTTGCCAGGGGCGCGGCCATGCCGTATAATGGAAGCAGCGCCGCCGGTCGGGGCAAAACGCACGGGGAGGAAACGCATATGCGCACCTACGGCATTGGTATCATCGGATGGGGATTCATGGGGCAGACGCACGCGCTGGCAATTCGCACGCTGCCGCTGTTTTACGCGGACGCGGATTTCCGCGCCGAGATTCGCTGCATCTGCACGCGGCGCGAGGCCGTGGCCAGGCAGGCGGCGGCGGACATGGGCGCGGACTGGACGTGCGATTACCGCGAACTGCTCCGGCGCGACGACATCGACGTGGTCAGCGTCTGCACGCCCAACGCGCAGCACGAACAGATGGCGCTGGACGCGCTGGCGGCGAAAAAGCACCTCTACATCGATAAGCCCCTCGCGGTAAACGGCGAGGAGGCCCGCCGCGTCGCCGCAGCCGCCCGCGAGGCGGGGGTCTTTACCAAGGTGGCCTTCAACCTGCGCCACTTTCCCGCCACCATGCGCCTAAAGGAACTGGCGGACGCGGGCGCGCTGGGCGAGATCACGCAGTTCTCGGCCCGCTACCTGCACTCCGGTTCCATTGATCCCGACCGCCCCATGGGCTGGAAACAGGGTCTGGAGGGCGGCGTGCTGCTCGACCTCGGCTCCCACGCGCTCGACCTGCTTACCTGGATCGCCGGCTATCCGCAGGAGGCCATGTGCGCCTTCCGCACGCTCTATCCCTCCCGCCCCACGCGCGAGGGCGGCGTGGAGACGCATTTGTCCGAAGATCACGCGCTGATGGCGCTGCGCCTGCCCGGCGGGGCGCTGGGCACGGTGGAGGCCAGCAAGATCGCCACCGGCGCGCTGGACGAATTGACGCTGGAGGTGCGCGGCACGCGCGGCGCGGCCATTTTTGAGACGATGCGGCCCAACTACCTGCGCTGGTTCGACCAGAGCCGTCCCGAAAGGCCGCTGGGCGGCGAGCGCGGCTTTGTGGACATCGAGTGCGCGGCGCGCTACCCGGCCCCGGGCGGCAAATTCCTGCCGGGCAAGAACGCCATCGGCTGGGACCGCGCCCACATCGACTGTTACTTCGATTTCCTCAACTGCATCCACCATGGCCGCCGCCCGGAGAGCACCGTGGAGGAAGCCGCGCGGTTGCAGAGCCTGATGGACAGCCTCGCCGCCTCGGCCAAAGAGGGCGGGCGCTGGGTGCGCGCCTGAAATGGCCGCGCAGACAAAGGCCGCGCCCCGCCGCGTTCGCCGCTTTTTCATCGCCCTGGGCGCGCTGTGCCTGCTTTTGACGCTCTTTGCGGCGCTGGTGCTGCGCGGGGCGGTTAAACTCAACACACCCTCGCGGGCGGATTTTCCCATCTGGGGTGTGGACGTTTCCCACTATCAGGGAACGATCGACTGGCAGGCGTTCGCGCGGCAGGGCGTGCGCTTTGCCTTCATCAAGGCCACGGAGGGCAGCGCCCACGTGGACGAGCGCTTTCTGGAAAACGCGCGGGGCGCGGCGGCGGCGGGCATCCCCGCGGGCGGTTATCACTTTTTCAGCTTTGAGAGCGCCGGAAAAACGCAGGCGGAGAACTTCCTTTCCGCCCTGCGCGGCCAGCCGCTCGCCGTGCCCTGCGTGGTGGATTTTGAATTCTACGGCGATTTTTTCGCGCATCCGCCGGACGTGGAAGAAACGCGCGCCGAACTGCGCGATCTGCTTACGGCTTTGGAGGCGGAGACGGGGCAAAGGCCCATCCTCTACGCCACGGGGCGCAGCTACCGCATGTATTTGCAGGGCGCGTTCGACGAATATCCCCTCTGGATTCGCGACGTCTACCTCTGGCCGGCGCTGACGCTGCCCGGCCGGGACTGGACATTCTGGCAGTATTCAGACAAGGGCCGCCTTGAGGGCTATCAGGGCGAGGAGGAATGGATCGACCTCAACGTTTTCCACGGCGGCGAGAAGGAATTCGCCCGCTGGCTGGAGCAGATATAGCCCCACAAACGCGAAAACCGCTTTCGAGCGATCAGGGCTCGAAAGCGGTTTTTTGTCACGCGCGCGGCGCGGCGGGATCGGTCGATTTTAACGTCGCGCGCGGCGATGCGGTTTCTGTCACGCGCGCTTGCGCGGCGGGGTCGGTCAATCCCTCGATCGCGCCGCAGGCGACCGCCCAGAGGTAGAGGCTGGCCACGCTGCCACAGGGCGAATAGCGGCGGCGGTAGCGCTCGAAGCGCTCGCGGTCGAGCGCCTTGTGGCGGTAGAGCATGCGCAATCCGCGGCGGATGGCGAGGTCGTCGTAGCTGAGCACGTCCGGCCGCTGAAGGCAGAACAACAGAATCATCTCTGCCGTCCATACGCCCACGCCCCTGAGCGACGTGAGCGCGGCGATTGCCTGCCCATCGTCCATGCGCCGCACGGCCTCGAGGTCGAATTCGCCGCTCTGCACGCGGCGCGCGAAGTCGAGGATATATTCCGCCTTGCGCAGCGACATGCCCATGCCCCGCAGCGCCTCCGCGTCCAGCGCCGCCACGGTTTGCGCGCTGACCTCGCCCAGCGCCGCCCGCAGCCGCGACCAAATGGTGGCCTGCGCGCGCATGGACACCTGTTGCCCGACGATGTGGTGGACGACGGCGGAAAACAGATCCGGGTCCACCGCCCGCTCGATATGCCCCACGCGCTCGATGACCGCGCCCAGACGCTTGTCCTTCCGCCTGAGATACTCCGTTTCCCGCTCGCCATAGGAAAAATACACGCCGCGCACCTCCCCCGTCTCTTTTCCCATTATACCACGCCCGCGCCAAAGCCGCGACCCGCGAGATAAAAAAGAACGCCTGCTTCCGCTTGCGGAAACAGACGCGATCTTTGGTGACCCATC
>CAMMGP010000189.1 GCA_946496415.1 uncultured Clostridia bacterium
AAACGACCCGCGCAAGAACGTTCTGTTCATCACCTCGGAGACGTTCACCAACGAACTGATCGACGCCATCGTCAAAAAGAAGGGCACGGCGCAGTTGCGCGCCAAGATGCGCAATGTGGACGTGCTGCTCGTGGACGATATACAGTTTCTCTCCAAGACGGTGGCCACGCAGGAGGAGTTTTTCCACACGTTCAACCACCTGCACACGGGCGGCAAGCAGATCATCCTTTCCTCGGATCGGCCGCCCAAGGACATCCCCACCATCGAGGAAAGGCTGCGCTCGCGCTTTGAGTGGGGCCTGACGGTGGACATCCAGAAGCCGGACTTTGAAACGCGCGTGGCCATCCTGCAAAAGAAGTGCGTGGAAGAGGAGATCGACCCGCCGGAGGAAGTGCTGGAATACATCGCCGAGCGCGTGGAATCCAACATCCGCGAACTGGAGGGCATGCTGGTGCGCGTCAACGCCCAGGCGCAGCTGATGGGCAAGCCCATCACGCTGGAAATGACGCGGGAGACGCTCGCCGCGCTCCTCTCCAGCCGCGAGCCGCGCAAGATCACGCCGGACAGCATCATCCAGACCGTCTCCAGCCACTACTCCGTCAGCGGCGAGGACGTCACCGGCAAGCGCCGCAGCCGCGATATCGCCCTGCCCCGGCAGGTGAGCATGTATCTGATCCGGGAACTTACGCCGCTGTCCACCACGGCCATTGGCCGCGTCTTTTCCGGGCGCGACCATTCCACCGTGATGCACTCCTGCGACAAGGTGGCGGAGATGATGCGCAAGGACATTGCCTTCCGCAAGACGGTCGAAGAACTCAGGCAATTCGTCACCAACCGCTAACCCCCTGTGGAAAAGCCCCGGTTTTCCCCACACGCCCTCCACAGCCCCTGTGGAGGGAAAAAGCCCCGCGGCAGTAAGCGTTTCGACGCTTTTCCACATTTTCCCCCGCCCTACGGCTCCTACGGTTCTCTATAAATATAATCATCACAGGAGGAACACGCCATGCGCCTTGTTTGCAATTCCGCGGCCCTGAACGAGGGCCTTCAGATCGCCTCCCGCGCCATGTCAACGCGCACCGCCAACCCCATCCTCGAAGGCGTGCTTTTGGAGGCGCGCATGGGGCAGCTGCGCATCACCGCCTCGGATGAGCGGCTGACCATACTCACCCGCGTGGACTGCGAGGTGTCCGAGGCCGGCCGCGGCGTCATCCCCGGCAAGCTGTTTATCGACATTGTGCGCCGCCTGCAGGACAATCCCACCATCGAGATCGGCATGAACGAGCGCTTTATCTTCAACATCGTCTCTGGCGCTTCGGTGATGAACGTCGCCGGGCAGGACGGCGATCTCTACCCCGCGCTGCCGGCGCTGACGGACGTGAGCGAGTTCACGCTGCCGCAGGACAGCCTGCGCGGCATGATCGAAAAGACGCAGTTCGCCATCGCCGTGGACGACGCCCGCGAGGTGCTCACCGGCGCGCTCTTGGAGATCTCCGGCGGCGACGCCACCATGGTCGCCCTCGACGGCTTCCGCATGGCCTACAAGCGCGAAAAAGTCTCCGACGTGATGGACGTGATCCGCGCCATTATCCCCGGCCGCGTGGTCGGCGATCTGGCCAAACTGCTCTCCGGCGGCGAGGACGCCTTCGCCACGCTCGCTTTCAGCGGCAACGACCGCTTGCAGATTCGCCTGGAAAAGACGGACGTCTATGTGACGCTCATCTCCGGCGAGTACATCAACTATCGCCGCCTGTTGCCCACGTCGTTCAAGATGCGCGCCGTGGCGGCGCTGGAGCCTTTGCGCCAGTGCATCGACCGCGCCGCGCTCATGGCCCGCGAGAGCAGCAGCAACCTTCTGCGCTTCCGCCTGCACGAGGGCATCCTCGAGATCGAGTCCAATTCCCAGCTTGGCGACGCGCATGAGGAGATGCCCCTGGAGGAACTGGACGGCGGCGAACTGACCATCGCCTTCAACGTGCGCTACATGCAGGACGTGGTGCGCACGGTGGATGCGGAAAAGATCATCCTCAACTTCAACGACAGCCTCAGCCCCTGCGTCATCACTCCGGAAAACGACCTCGATTACGTGCATCTGGTGCTGCCGGTGCGCACGGGGTATTCGTCGTGAGCGGCGAAAGGGATACAATCGCCGCCATTTCCACGGCGCCGGGCGCGGGCGGTATCGCCATTGTGCGCCTGAGCGGGCCGCGCGCGGAAGCGATCCTGCGCGCGGCTTTCCGTCCCGCCAACGACAAAGCGGACCTGTCCGGGCGGCGGCTCACCTATGGCGCGGCGGGGGGCGAGGAGGGCGCGGCGATCGACGAGGCAATGGCCGTTTTGGTGCGCGCGCCGTACACCTTTACGCGCGAGGGTGTGGCGGAGATCCCCTGCCACGGCGGCTCAGCCTGCGCTTCGGCGGTATTGCGCCGCGTGCTTTTGCTGGGCGCGCGCGCGGCGGAGCCGGGCGAGTTCACGCGCCGCGCCTATGAAAACGGCCGCGTCGATCTCAGCCGCGCCGAGGCGGTGATGCAGCTGGTCGGCGCGCAGGGCGAGGCGGCGCGCAGGGCGGCGCTCAGGCAGATGCGAGGCGGCGTGGCCAGCTTTGTCGAAGGAGCCGTTCAGCGGCTTACGGACATGCTCAGCCGCATACAGGCGGCGGTGGACTTTCCCGAGGAAGTGGACGAGGCCGCCGTGGCCGCGCAGGTGCGCGCGGAACTTGAGGAATTGGCTGGTCAAATCGAGCGCCGCGCCGACCCGAAGCGGGCGCGGATGCTGCGCGAGGGCGCGTCCGTGGTGCTGTGCGGGCGGCCGAACGTGGGCAAGTCGTCGCTGATGAACGCGCTATTGAGCGCGGAGCGGGCCATTGTTACCGATATTCCCGGCACCACGCGCGACGTGCTCAGCGAGCGGTTCACGCTGGGCGGCAAGGTGGTGCGCTTGAGCGATACCGCCGGCATCCGCGCAAGCGGCGACGCCATTGAGCGCATGGGCGTGGAGCGCGCGCGCAGCGAGGTGGAGGCCGCGGATGTGGCGCTGCTGGTCTTGGACATGAGCCAGCCGTTGACCGACGAGGACCGGGCGCTGCTGGCGAAGGTGGACGAGCGCTATCTCTTGTGTCTCAACAAGCGTGATCTGCCTGAGGCGCTGGATGAGGCGGCGCTGCCCGATCTTCCGGCGGTGCGCCTGTGCGCGCGCACGGGCGAGGGCGTGGAGGGCCGGCTCGCGCGCCTTGAAGAGCGCCTGGGCGCGGGTGGCGGCGAGGAAGAGTGCTTTACTGTCGAGCGGCAGCTGCGCCTGGCGCGGGAAGCGGCGGCCACGCTGCGCGGTTGCGCGCAGGCGCTGGGCGACGGGTTCAGCCCCGACGTGGTGGCTCCGGACATGCTCCGGGTCTGCGAACTTCTGGACAATGTCACCGGCCGGGACGCTTCCGAAGAGGTCATCTCCGCCATTTTCGCCAACTTCTGCGTCGGCAAGTGACCGCGGTGCGGTCGGCCAGTAGCCGTTGGCTCGAGGTAGACGCGCCCATGCCCCATGAGTAGGGGGCTTGGGCGCTGCGGTACGTTCCGGTTGGGGCGGTGGAGGGAGTAGACGGCGGCAGGCCCACGAGCAGGGGCCTGCC
>CAMMGP010000190.1 GCA_946496415.1 uncultured Clostridia bacterium
AGGCAGAGGGAGAGCCATGCTTTACCGCGCATCGTCCGTTCCTCCTTCCAGATCGCCGCTTTGCGTTGTGGGCGGCGCGTCGCTTTGTCCGCCGAAGGACGGCATGCCCGCCGACGGCTCGAAGCCTTCGGGCAGTTCCATGCCTTCGGGCAACTCCATGCCCTCCGGCGCCGCAAAGTCCTGCGGGGCCTGCGTGCCGTCGGGCGCTTCCGTGCTGTCGGGCGCTTCCGTATTATCGGGCGCTTCCGCCGTCTGCGCGCCCTCCGGCAGTTCCATATCCCCCGGCAGTTCCATACCCTCGGGCAATTCCATGCCCTCGGGCAACTCCATGCCCTCCGGCAACTCGCCGCCCGCCTGGAAACCGCCGCGCACGCCGCCCGTATGGTCGTTGACCACGGTCTTTTCCCCGAACAGCGTCTTGTAGATGTTTTGCAGCGACAGGCGGCTCTCCGCGGTCCGCGTGCCCGTCTGCACATAGACGGTATCGCCCGCCTCCACGCCGGAGGTGATCTCTACATACACGCCGTCACTGAGGCCGGTTTCCACCGCCACCTGCGCATAGCCGCCCGCGCCGTCGTCCATCAGCACGCAGGGCGCGCCGTCCTCGTCAAAGGTGAGTGCCGCCATGGGCAGCATGTTCACGCCCGAGACGCTCTCGCGGGGGATGGTCACGGTGGCCTGCATGCCGGGGAGCACATTCTCCGGAGCGTCGACGTCGGCGGTTACCGTGTAACTCGCCACCGCGCCCGTAGAAGCGGAGACGCGGTCCACATGGTCGATTTCCGTCTCAAAGGTCAGCCCCAGGGAAACCACCGTCACCTCGCACCGCTGGCCGGCCGCGACGGTGCGCACATCGTATTCGTCCACGCTGGTGGACACGCGCAGATCGCTGAGATCCGCGACGGTGACAAGCGACATCTGCGGCCAGACCGCGTCGCCCCTTGCCACGTTGAGCGTCGTCACCGTGCCGTCGATGGAGGCGGCGAACGTCTCGCCGTTGGCAAGGCGCAGAAGTTCGTCGCCGGCGGAAACCGTCTGATCGGCCTCCACATAGACCTCCTGCACGGTGGTGCGCTCCGAGGCGGCGAACGATTCCGAATTTACCAGTTCGATCGCGCCGCTCAAACTCATCGAAGTTTCGATATCGCCCGTCTCCACGGTATACTGCGCATAGACAGGCGTAGATTCGGCCATGACCAGCGGCCGCAGCGCGTCCCACCCTACCGCGCAGAGGGCCGCCAAAGCTGCCAGCGCCGCCAGACGGACAAACCATTTTTTGCCATTTCGCTTTGCCATATCGCGCCTCCCTGGCCTCTGTTTTAGCACGCCAAACTAAAGCGAGGCTAAAGGAAGCCGTGAACGAAGCGTGAACAATGGCGCGTTCACAAAATCTTGACCTTTTAGGCGCGTTCAAGGTCGAAGGTGTAGTCTATAATGGAAGCGAACGGAGGGATAACCATGCGGCTTTTGATCGCCGAAGATGAACAGGAGCTGGCCAAGGCACTGAAGACGATCTTTGAAAAGCACAATTACAGCGTCGATACTGTCTTTGACGGGCAGGCGGCGCTGGACTACGCGCTGACGGACAACTACGACGGCGTGGTGCTGGACGTGATGATGCCCAATCTGGACGGCTTCAGCGTGGTGCGCCGCCTGCGCGCGCGCGGCGTGAGCACGCCGGTGCTGCTTTTGACGGCGCGCTCGGAAGTGCCCGACCGCGTGGAGGGGCTGGACGCGGGCGCGGTCGACTACCTGCCCAAGCCCTTCGCCATGGCGGAACTGCTGGCGCGCGTGCGGGCGCTGGTGCGCCGGCGCGAGCGGCTGGTGCCGGAGGTGATCTCCTTCGCGGGTCTGTCGCTGGACCTTTCCGCCTACACGCTTTCCTGCAAGGGGCGCAGCGCGCGGCTGGGCAACCGCGAATTTCAGATGATGGAAATGCTGATGGAGGCCCCGCGCCGCATCATCTCCACCGCGCAGTTCATGGAGCGCGTCTGGGGCTGGGACGCGGAGGTGGACGTGAGCATCGTCTGGGTCTACGTCTCCAACCTGCGCAAAAAAATCGCCCAGCTGGGCGCGGGCGTGGAGATCCGCGCCACGCGGGGCGTGGGCTATTCTCTGGAGGCAAAGGCATGATTCGACGGCTGCGGAAAAAGTTCGTGCTCTTGTGCATGGGCGTGGTGGTGGCGGTGATGGTGGCGGTGGTGGCGCTGATGAACGGCCTCTTCCTCGCCCGCGCCAACGCCTCACTCGACGGCATGCTCGCCCTCCTTGCCGACAACGGCGGCGATTTTCCCGCCGGGGACGGCGAAGAAACGCCTCCCGCGCCGCGCGGCCCGCGCCAGCAGGACTGGGGCGGCGTGGACGTCAATTCGCCGGAAACGCCGTTCATCACCCGCCACTTCTCCGTGCTGCTGGACGAAAGCGGCGACGCGCTCGACGTCAACACCGATTCCATCGCCGCCGTTTCCAGCGAGGAAGCCGTGCTCTACGCGCAGCGGGCGCTGGACAAGGCCGATAGCGGCTATCTGGGCGTTTACCGCTACCGCGTCGCCGCGACGGACGAGGGCACGCTTGTCGTGTTCCTCGACGCCAGCACGCAACTGACCACGGCGCGGCAGTTCCTCGTCATCTCCGGCATGGTAACGCTGGTGGTCTGTCTGGCGGTCTTCCTGCTGGCGCTTCTGTTCTCCGGCCGCGCCGTGCGCCCCATCGCCCAGAGCGTGGAAAAGCAGCGCCAGTTCATCACCGACGCCGGACACGAACTGAAGACGCCGCTGACCATCATCTCCGCCAACTGCGAGGTGTTGGAGATGGAAATGGAGAAAAACGAGTGGCTCACGGGCATCGAAAAGCAGGTCGCGCGCCTGCGGAAGCTGGTCAACGACCTGGTGGCGCTCTCACGGCTGGACGAGGGCCGACCCATGGGCGAGGAAGCGCGCTTCCCCCTCAGCGACCCCGTCTGCGACACGGCCCTGGCCTTTCCCGCCGCCGCCGGGCGCGCCGGTAAGAGCCTGCGGGTGGAGGTGGAGCCGGGCGTGTTCGTCACCGGCGACGAGGCCGCCCTGCGCCAGCTCACCGCCATCCTCGTGGACAACGCCGTGAAATACGCCAACGCGGGCGGGGAAGCGGCCGTCTGCCTGCGCGGCGGAAGGCATCCCGTTCTGACGGTGGAGAACGACTGCCGGAACGTGGACGAATTGCCTCTTCAACGCCTCTTCGACCGCTTTTACCGCTTCGACCCCGCCCGCACCGGCGACGGTAGCCATGGCCTGGGGCTTTCCATCGCCCGCTCCATCGCCGAAACCCACCGCGCCGCCCTGCGCGCCGAAAAGGCGGGGGAAGGACGGATCCGCATGCGCGTACGCCTGTGAGCGGCGCGCCCACGGCAAAGCCCCATGGCGAAACTTTCCGCCATGGGGCTTCACAAATTTGTGGAGCGCCGGCTTTTTCTCCCGAGCTCAATCCGCGTAAGGCACCATTTCAAACAGTTCGTCCTCGGGCACGCCGCCCACGGTACTGCCCCAGCCGCGCGCCTCGTCGGGGGCGATGGGGAAAAAGCCCTCGCGGCCATCCTCCGTCTGGAACCAGACCACGCTGGTCTTGTCCGAGGCGGTGA
>CAMMGP010000191.1 GCA_946496415.1 uncultured Clostridia bacterium
GGCGGTTCTGGCTGCCAGCGCCGCGTTGTTGTACACCAGCTGTATGTTCGCGGCCAGGCTGTCGCCGCCGGTGATGTCCTTGATCTTCGCCAGCAGGAAGGGGGTCGTCTCCTTGCCGTGGATGCCCAGGGAGCGGGCTTCTTCCACCGCGCGGGCGATGACGCCGTTGATCTCGTTGGGATCCATGGAATACTGCTCGGGAATGGGGTTGGTCACCAGCATGCCGCCGGCAAGCCCCGCTTCGCCCTTGACGTGGAAAGCCGCAGCCAACTCTTCCGGCGTATCCAGACGGTAGTCCACCTTGAAGCCGCTAGTGCGGGTGTAGAAGGCGGGCAATTCCTCGGTCTGATAGCCGATCACCGGCACGCCCTTCGTCTCGAGGTATTCCAGCGTCAGGCCCAGATCAAGAATGGATTTTGCGCCGGCGCAGACCACCAGCACGGGCGTCATCGCCAATTCCTCAAGGTCGGCGGAAATGTCCATGGTCGTCTCCGCGCCGCGGTGCACGCCGCCGATGCCGCCGGTGGCGAACACGCGGATGCTGGCCATGGCGGCGATGATCATCGTCGTGGCCACGGTCGTCGCGCCGTCCATGCGCTTGGAAACCACCACGGGCAAGTCGCGGCGGGAAACCTTGGTTACAGCCGTACCGGTCTTGCCGAGATATTCGATCTCTTCCTTGGAAAGGCCGGCCTTGAGGCGGCCGCCAAGGATGGCGATGGTGGCGGGCACGGCGCCGTTTTCGCGCACGATGCGCTCTACATTGAGCGCGGTTTCCACATTCTGCGGATAGGGCATGCCATGGGAGATGATGGTGGACTCCAACGCCACCACGGGTTTTCCGGCCTCCAGCGCTTCGCGCACCTCCGGCGCGATATCAAGATACTTGTTCATTTGCGTCCCTCCAAAATTCGTTTTCGCAGCGCCCCTTCATCGAGCGCGGGATTGACAGTCTCTTCCGCTTCGGCAGCAATGGCCGCCGCGGCGCTTCCGGCCAGACAACTTTCCTCGAGCCCCATGCCGTGCGACCAAGCCCAGACGATGGCGGCGGTAAAGGCGTCGCCGGCGCCGGTGGCGTTTTTGAGGCGCGGGGCCAGCGAGGGCATGAAGTACTCCCGCCCTTCCCCGGCAGCGAACACGCCGTCCGGGCCGAGCGTGATGAATACGCGCGAAAGCCCCGTTTCAAGCAATCGGCGCGCCGCCAGACGCGCGCTGTCACAGCCGTCGATGCGCACGCCGGAGAGCAGTTCCGCCTCCATGCGGTTGGGCTTGAAGGCCGTCAGACGTCCCAGCACGGGCCGCAATCGCGGCGCTTTGGCCGCAGAGACGGCGTCGGCAAACAGCGGGACACGCACGTTTTCCGCGAGAAAGACGAGCGCCTCCTCGGAGAGATTGGCGTCCAGCAGCACGGCGCGACAGCGGTTCAGCTCCGGGAGCACGCTTTCAAAATACGCGCGCGTCTGGTGGCGATAGATCCCCATATCGTTGACGGCGACGGACATATCGCCCTTTTCGTCGGCGATGAAGAGATAGGTCGATGTATGTTCATTTTGCAAACGCAGGCTCAGGGAAAGGTCTATACCCATGCCGGTGAGCGCGGCATGGATGTTTTCGGCGTAGACGTCGCCGCCCAGGGCCGTCAGAAAGCGCACTTTGACCCCTAGCAAGGCCAGATTGCGGGCGATGTTGCATCCAACGCCGCCCAAAGACATGCGCACGCGCCCCGGGTTGGAATCTCCGGCGGTGAGCGGCCGATCCGAATAGCCGCCGATATCCATATTCACGGAACCGATGACAGCGATCGCTTCGCGCATAAGTGTCCTCCTCGCCGTGTTTCCTGGATACTATTGTACGGAAATGGGAGAAGATTGTCAACAAAATTTGTTAAAAGTGTCTCCGGATTGTGGCGCGCAAAAAGGAGATGGTATATAATAGGATATATGTGCGGCACAGTTCGCACGGGGGAGGGAATCAGACGTGATAGCACCCAAGCTGGTCATCATGGCGGCGGGCATGGGCAGCCGTTTCGGCGGACTCAAGCAGATCGCGCCCGTGGACGACGCCGGCCACGTCATCGTTGACTTTTCCATTTTCGATGCGCTGCGCTCCGGTTTTGGCGGCGTCGTTTTCATCGTCAAGCCGGAACTGGAAGCGGATTTTCGCGCCGTCATCGGCGACCGCGTCGGCAAATGTATCCCTGTCGAATACGCGCATCAGACGCTCGAAGCGCTTCCGGCCGGATTCGCCGTGCCGGAGGGCCGCCAGAAGCCGTGGGGAACGGGGCACGCGGTGCTCTGCGCGCGCGATTTCATCAGCGGCCCCTTTGCGGTGATCAATGCCGACGATTTTTACGGCCGCACGGCCCTCCAGGCGATCCACGATTTTCTCGTCGCCCCCGGCGATGCACGGGAACACGCCATGGTCGCCTACTGCCTGCGCAATACGCTTACGGAGAACGGCTCCGTCTCTCGCGGCGTTTGCCGCGTGGACGCGAACGGCTATCTTTCCAGCATCACCGAGCGCACGCGCATCGAGAAGCGGGGGAGCGCCGCGGCCTTTACCGAGGACGGTGGAGACACGTGGCAGCCGCTTGCCGGCGACGAGGCGGTTTCCATGAACCTTTGGGGGTTCAAGCCCTCCATACTGCCGGAAATGGAGGAGCGTTTTGCGGATTTTCTGCGCAAGAGCGTTCCCGAGAACCCGTTGCGCGGCGAGTTCTATCTGCCCTCCGTTCCGGACGCGCTCATCCGCGAGGGCAAGGCGCGCGTGCGCGTGCTCTCGACTTCTGAGCGCTGGTTTGGCGTCACCTATCCCGGCGATATGGAGGCCGTGCGCGCCGCCATCGCCGCGAAAAAGGCAAGCGGGGAATATCCCCTTCATCTTTGGTCCTAGAAAAGGAGGCGTTGGAATGAACATACTGGTCACGGGCGGCGCCGGTTACATCGGCACCCATACGCTGGTAGAACTTCTCAACCGCGGGCATGACGTGGTCGTGGTGGACAACTACGTCAACAGCCACCCCGAGAGCCTCGACCGCGTGCGCGAGATCACCGGCAAGACCTTCCCCTTCTACGAGGCGAACGTCTGCGACGAAGCGGCGCTGGATCGCATCTTTGACGAAAACAAGGTCGATTGCGTCATCCACTTTGCGGGCCTGAAGGCTGTGGGCGAGTCCTGCGCCAAGCCCCTGATGTACTATCGCAACAACCTCGATGGCATGCTCTCGCTCATCAGTTCCATGCGCAAGCACGATGTCAAGCGCTTCGTCTTCTCCTCCTCCGCCACGGTCTATCGCTCGGATGCCGGCATGCCGGTGGACGAGGAATCGCCGCTGGGCTGCATCAATCCCTATGGCTGGACGAAGTTCATGGGCGAGGAGATCCTCCGCGATGTGGCCAAGGCCGAGCCGGACTGGTCGGTAGTGCTTTTGCGCTACTTCAACCCCATCGGCGCGCATGAGAGCGGCAAGATCGGCGAGGACCCCAACGGCGTTCCCAACAACCTCATGCCCTACATCACGCAGACCGCGCTGGGCCGCCTCAAGGAACTGCACGTGTTCGGCAACGACTATCCCACCCCGGACGGCACCGGCGTGCGCGACTACATCCACGT
>CAMMGP010000192.1 GCA_946496415.1 uncultured Clostridia bacterium
CGCGCCGCGGGCGGTGCTGCTGGTGGTCGCCAATCCCGTGGACGCGCTCACGCGCGCGGCAATCAAGGCCACGGGCTTTCCACCAGCGCGCGTGCTGGGCAGCGGCACCGTGCTCGACAGCCTCCGCCTGCGCTTCATGCTCTCCGAGCACACGGGCATCGACGCTTCCAGCATCCATGCCTGCGTGCTGGGCGAACACGGCGAGAGCGAACTGCCCGCATGGAGTTCCATGTCCATCGCCGGCATGACGCTGGAGGAATATTGCAATGATTGCGGCGGATGCGACGCATGCCTGCCGGAAGTGATGCGCGCCGCTTTTGACAGGGAGGTGCGCCGCGCGGCCGAGCGCGTCATCGCCTGGAAAGGGGCGACGTTTTACGCCATCGCCGTGGCCGTGCGCCGCATCGCGCAGGCGATCCTGCGCGATGAACACTCCATCCTCACGGTTTCCTCGCTGCTTGAAGGCGAATATGGCCTTGAAAATGTCTGCCTCAGCCTGCCTTGTGTGGTCGGGCGCGCGGGCGTGCTGCGGCGCATACCGGTCAAACTCGCCGCAGACGAACTTGCCGCCCTGCGCGCGAGCGCCGATGCGATCATGGCCATGGACGCAAGCGCGGAAAGATCATTTTGTCCATAAAAGCGCATAAAGGCGTTCTGGCTGCAAACACTATGCCTGGAGGGATGAACATGCAAAGAAGCAACAGACGCGTGCGCTTTGGCCGTTGGTTCCTGTTTATCTGGGCTTTGGCGGTGCTGGCGCTGATGCTGGTGGGAGTGCTGGGAAAAGAGCCGGAGCCGCGCTATGACGGCGCGACGTTTGTGCGCGTGGAAGCGGGGCGCTGCTATGTCTGACCCGCGGCAGAGCCTGCCCACGTTCGCGCTGGAATATAAGCGCCGCCCCGGTGACCGCGAAACGCGCATGTGCGCTCGCCGCGCCGATACCGCTCTGCGCGCCAGGGAGGGACGATCATGAGCGAAAACAAAACGCCCCAGGAAAAGCACTATGCGCGTCTGGTCGATGAACTTACGCCGAATTCACGCCATCTGCGCGGCTGTGTGCGCGCTTTCTGGGTTGGCGGCCTCATCTGCACCATCGGGCAGCTGTTGACAATGCTGGCGCAGACGCTGGAATTGGGCGAATTGACCGCGCCGATGTTCACCAGCTGCGCCCTGATCTTTCTTGGCACCACGCTCACGGGCATCGGCGTTTACGATCGCATCGGCAAGTACGCCGGCGCGGGTTCCGTGGTGCCCATCACCGGCTTTGCCAATTCCGTGGCCGCGCCGGCCATCGAGTTTCGCCGCGAGGGCATGGTGCTTGGTCTGGGCGCGAAGCTGTTTCAGATCGCCGGCCCGGTGCTCACCTATGGCATCAGCGCCTCCATCATCGTCGGCGTCCTTTACTGGGCGGCAAAGGAGTGGTTGCTGTGAGAATCGGGAGCCGCACGTTCGTCTATGAGCATCCGCCGCGCATCGCCGCGCACGCCTCCATCGTCGGCCCCAAGGAGAGCAAGGGCCCTCTGGCGGCGTATTTCGACGAATCCTCGCAGGACGATCTCTTTGGTCAGAAGACGTGGGAGATGGGGGAGAGCGAGATGCTGCGCCGCTGCGCCGCGCGCGCCATGGAGATGGGCGGCCTGGCCCCGGAAGAGGCGCAGGCGCTTTTCTGCGGCGACCTCAACGACCAGATCATCGCCACGGGTTTCGCCGCCCGCGCGCTGAGCGTGCCGCTGGTGGGGCTCTATGGGGCCTGTTCGACGTTCGTGGAGGGGCTGGTGCTGGCCGCGGCGCTCATCAGCGGCGGCCAGTTGCAAAACGCGCTCTGCGCCGCCTCCAGCCACTTCTGTACGGCAGAGCGCCAGTTTCGCTTCCCTCTGGAGATGGGCACGCAGCGCCCGCCGTCGGCCCAGTGGACGGCCACGGCGGCCGGCTGCGCGCTGCTCATGGCGGGGGATGGTACGGGGCTGCGCGTCACCGCCGGCACATTGGGGCGCATCGTCGATTACAAGATCAAGGACGCGAACCACATGGGCGCGGCCATGGCCCCGGCGGTGGAATCGACCATATGCGCGCATCTGGACGATACCGGAGCAGCGGCGGATGATTTCGACCTCATCGCCACCGGCGACCTCGGTTGGATCGGCCGCGAGATCCTCCTGCAGCTCTTCCGCGAGCGCGGCCGCCCCCTGCCGCCGGAAAAGCTGGTGGACTGCGGCGCCTCTCTGTTCTATCAGGAACAGGACACCCACGCGGGCGGCAGCGGCTGCGGCTGCGTCGCCTCCGTCTCCTGCGGATGGCTGATGAAGCGCATGGAGCGCGGGGAACTTGGCAAGGTGCTGCTCGTCGGTTCCGGGGCGATGCTCAGCCCCACAAGCACCATGCAGTCCGAGAGCATCCCCGGCATCGCCTACGCCGTGCGGCTGGAGGTGAAATGAATGGAAGTTTTCTGGGATCTTCTCAAGGCCTTTGTGGTCGGCGGCCTCATCTGCGTGGTGGGACAGGTGCTCATCCAGACCACGAAGCTGACCAACGCCCGCATACTCGTGCTTTTCGTCACCGCGGGCGTGTTTCTCACCGCGCTCGGCGTCTACAAGCCGCTGGTCGATTTCGCTGGCGCCGGCGCGACGGTGCCGCTCACCGGCTTTGGCTATTCGCTGGCCATGGGGGCCATCGAGGCGGTGAACAGCTACGGCATCCTTGGCGCCCTGGCCGGCGGCGTGACGCGCGCGGCGGCGGGCATCGCCGCGGCGATCTTCTTTGGACTCATCAACGCCCTGATCTTCAAGCCGAGGGCCAAGCCGTAAAACGCTCGCCCCTGCTCCGCAAAGAAGCGAAGCAGGGGCGTTTTCTGCGCCCAAGGGCAAACCTTTCAAGTTTCCGCCCCGCATTTCAGAGCATTTCCCGATTGACGAATCGCCCGGAAGAGTATATGATAGTAACAAGATCATAATAGGAGGAATGGCCATGTTGCTGGGAGCTTTGGAAACGGGCGGAACGAAGATGGTCTGCGCCCTGGGCAACGAAAAGGGCGAGATCTTTGAGCGGGAGAGTTTTCCCACGCGCGACCCGGAATCGACGTTTGCGGACGTCATCGGCTTTTTCGCCGGCAAGGGCATCGAGGCGCTGGGCGTGAGCTGCTTTGGCCCTGTGGATCTCAACGAGGATTCCCCCACGTATGGTTATATCACCAACACCCCCAAGCCTGGCTGGCAGTATGTCTCCGTGCGCGGCAGGCTGATGGAGGCTCTGGGCGTGCCTGTTGGCTTTGATACGGACGTCAACGGCGCGGCGCTGGGCGAGATCGAACTGGGCGCGGGCAAGGGTCTGGACAGCCTGGTCTACTACACCATCGGCACCGGTCTGGGCGGCGGTTTTTACTATCGCGGCCTGCTTTTGCACGGCCTTTTGCACCCGGAGATGGGCCATATGCTGCTCCGTCCCCATCCCAAAGATCCCTCTCCGCACGGCTTCTGCCCCTACCACGACGGCTGTCTGGAGGGCATGGCCTGCGGCAAGGCCATGCAGCAGCGCTGGGGCGT
>CAMMGP010000193.1 GCA_946496415.1 uncultured Clostridia bacterium
GACGTGCTTTCGCAGATCAACGCCGCCAAGAGCGCCCTGCACCGCGTGGGGCAAGTGGTGCTAGAGGGGCATATACAGCACTGCGTGCGCGACGGCATCGAGCACGGCGACGCGGAGCAGACCATCGCCAGCTTCACCAAGGCCGTGGAGCGCTTCGCCAACATGAAATAGCGCTTTTCGACCCATCCGGCCGTGCGCCGGTCTTTTTTTATACTTACTTGACAACCCATACCCCTATATGTATAATAGAGCCGTACAAGCCCTGTAAAGGAGCGGAAATATGAAAGTACTGGAACGGTTCCTCGAATGGGGCGGCGCGCGCAAGGACATTGCGCTTCTGGCCATTTCCGCGGTCGCGCTGCTGATCAGCATATTTGACCTTCTGCCTCTGCCGTTTGACGCGGCGTGGGTGGCCATCGTCCTCTGCGGCGTGCCCATCATCCTCGAAGCCGTCATCGGACTTGTCACGGCCTTTGACATCAAGGCGGACGTGCTCGTCTCCATCGCCCTCATCGCCTCGGTGGTCATCGGCGAGGATTTCGCCGCCGGCGAAGTGGCCTTCATCATGCAGTTGGGCGGCCTGCTGGAAGAACTGACCGTGGCGCGCGCCCGCGCCGGTATCGAGCGCCTCGTCCACCTCACGCCGCGCACGGCGCGCGTGGTGCGGGATGGGGAAGAGCGCACCATCCCCGCCGAGGAAGTGGGCGTTGGCGAACTTTTGCGCGTGCTGCCCGGAGAGACGGTGCCGGTGGACGGCGTTATCACCTCCGGCCAGACGTCCATCGATCAGGCGGTGATGACCGGCGAATCCCTGCCCGTGGACAAATGCGTGGGCAACGAGGTGATGAGCGGCACGGTCAACCAGTTTGGCGCCTTTGAGATGCGCTCCACGCGCGTGGGCGAGGACAGCTCCATCCAGCGCATGGTGCGCCTGGTGCAGTCCGCCGACGCGGGCAAGGCGAAGATCGTCGGCATCGCCGACCGCTGGGCCACGTGGATCGTGGTCATCGCGCTTTCGGCGGCAGCGCTTACATGGCTCATCAGCGGCGAGATCATCCGCGCCGTGACTATACTCGTCGTCTTTTGCCCCTGCGCGCTGGTGCTGGCCACGCCCACAGCGATCATGGCCGCCATCGGCAACGCCACCCACCACGGCTTTCTCGTGCGCGAGGGCGACGCTTTGGAGCGCCTCGCCGGCGTCTCCCGCGTGGCCTTTGACAAGACCGGCACCCTGACCTACGGCGCGCCGCAGGTCGCGGCGGTGGTCAGCGCCCTGCCGGGGCTGCCGCGAGAAGAACTGTATGTCCTCGCCGCCGGTGCGGAGTTGCGCTCGGAGCACCCGCTCGGCAAGGCCGTTGTCCGCGGCCTGCGCGAGGAAACGGACAAGGAATCGCCCGCGCCGGAGGATTTTTCCATGCTCCCCGGCCGCGGCGTGCGCGCGACGGTGACGAACAGGCGCGTGGCCGCCGGCAACGCGCAGCTGATGGCGGAGGAAGGCGTCTCGCTCCCCGCGGAAGCGGAGGCAAGTGCCCGCGAACACAGCGGCAGGGGATGCAGCATTATCTACATCGCCGTGGACGGCGCCTTCGCAGGCTTCATCGCCCTTTCCGACACGCTGCGCCCCGACGCGCGCGACACCGTACAGCGCGTGCGCGCCGCCGGAGCGGAGCCTGTGCTGCTCACGGGCGATCACAAAAACGCCGCTGCTGCCATCGCCGCCAGCATCGGCATCGGCGAATACCGCGCCGGCTGTCTCCCGGAGGATAAACTCTCCTATATCGACGCAAGCCAGCAGGCCGGCAGGCAGGTGTGCATGATCGGCGACGGCGTCAACGACGCCCCGGCGCTCAAGCGCGCCCACGTGGGCGTGGCTATGGGCGGCGTGGGCAGCGACATCGCCGTGGACGCCGCCGACATCGCCCTGGTCAACGACGACATCCGCGAGATACCGCACCTTCTGCGCCTGTCAAAGCGCATGATGCGCACCATCCGCCTGAACATGACCTTCTCCATGGCGCTCAACTTTCTGGCCATCGTGCTGGCAATGACCGGCATCCTCAACCCCGTGGTCGGGGCGCTGGTACACAACGCCGGCTCGGTGCTCGTCATCGTCAACTCCGCCTTTCTGCTCAAATGGCGGCAACGGGACTAAGACCGTCCATCCACGCGTGCCCGGGGAACTTCCTCGCGGCGCGCTTTTTCCTTCCATTGGGCGCGGGGATTTTATGAAAAATAAAATTCGCGCGGTTGACATGCCTCCCTTTCCGCCGTATCATAGTACACAATACGGTGTACTATGTGACATAGTACTGCGATTCCCGCAAATTCGGAGGCTTGTATGGGCAATATTGAGTCGATCTTCGGTTCCATGGTCTTCAGCGATACGGTGATGCGCTCGCTTTTGCCGCACGACACCTATGAAAAATTGCAAAAGACCATTCAGGAGGGCCGCGACCTTGATCGCAGCGTGGCCGACGTGGTGGCCAACGCCATGAAGGACTGGGCCATCTCCAAGGGCGCGACGCACTTTACCCACTGGTTTCAGCCGCTGACCGACGTCACCGCTGAAAAGCACGACGCCTTTTTGACGCCCACCGGCCCGTGCGGCATCGTCATGGAGTTCTCCGGCAAGGAGCTGATCAAGGGCGAGCCGGACGCCTCTTCCTTCCCCTCGGGCGGATTGCGCGCCACCTTCGAGGCCCGCGGCTACACCGCCTGGGACCCCACCAGCTATGCCTTTATCAAGGACAACACGCTGTGCATCCCTACGGCCTTCTATTCTTATACGGGGAGCGTGCTGGACAAGAAAACGCCGCTTTTGCGCTCCGTGGAAGCGCTCAACCGCGAGACGCTGCGCATCTTGCGCCTCTTTGGCCACAAAAACGTGCGCCGCGTCTACGCCACCGTCGGCCCGGAACAGGAGTATTTCCTCATCGACCGCGCCGTTTACGAGCGCCGGCCCGACCTCAAGTATACCGGCCGCACGCTCTTTGGCGCCCGTCCCGCCAAGGGGCAGGAGATGGACGACCAGTACTTCGGCGCGCTGAAGACGCGCATCTCCGCCTTCATGCGCGAACTGGATGAGGAACTCTGGAAACTGGGCGTCTTCGCCCGCACGGAGCACAACGAGGCCGCGCCCGCGCAGCACGAATTGGCCCCGGTGTTTACCAACGTCAACGTCGCCACCGACCACAACCAGTTGACCATGGAGATGATGAAAAAGGTCGCCGTCAAGCACGGCCTTGTCTGCCTGCTCCATGAAAAGCCCTTCGCAGGCGTCAACGGCAGCGGCAAGCACAACAACTGGTCCTTGTCCACGGATACGGGCGTGAACCTGCTCGAGCCGGGCAAGTCCCCGGCGGAGAACATGCAGTTTCTGCTCTTCCTGGCCGCGATGATGCACGCTGTGGACGAACATCAGGATCTTTTGCGCATCTCCGCCGCCTCGGCGGGCAACGATCATCGCCTTGGCGCCAGCGAAGCGCCGCCGGCCATCGTTTCCATGTTCCTCGGCGACGAACTGACCGCCGTGGTGGA
>CAMMGP010000194.1 GCA_946496415.1 uncultured Clostridia bacterium
CGGTTTGCGAGGGCGGCGGGGGCTGCGGCTGCGGCCGCTGCCGGCGCGGGAGAGACGGTTTTCCGCAAGATGGCTGACAAAGGAGGATTTTTGCCCATGAACGTCGAAATCTATAACCCGGATAACCTGCCGGAAGACTTCATCCGCGCCGAGATCGCGCAGGCGGAAAAGGAACAGAACCGCAAGGCCCGCCGCGTCGAGTTCTATCGAGTCGACGAGGAGAACGCCCGCGAGGTGTTCTATTGGCAGCCTGTCGATTTCCAGCGCATCCGCCGCATCACCGGTTATCTGGTCGGCACCACCGACCGCTGGAACGACGCCAAGCGCGCCGAGGAAAAGGATCGCGTCAAACACGCCTGCTGAGGTCCGGAAATCGCGCGCCCTGTGCCAGCGGGGCGCGGAAAATACATAATGGAGGCAAGATACATGGAGAGCGGAACCATCATTTGCAACTGCAAACAGGTCAGCTATGGGCAGATCGAAAATGTCGTTCGCGGCGAAAACAACATCAAGGACGTGGTCAAGGTCTTCGACGACGTTCAGAAGCAGACCAACTGCTCCACCGGCTGCGGCGGCTGCCACGATAAGATCATGGACATCATCGCCGACCTGCTCTATCAGCGCTGATAAAACGCGCGCATCGACTGACCGCCTCCGCGCAGGAGGCGGTCTTCGTCTGCCGCGTTGCGTTCTTTCAGCGGATGTGCTATGATGGCGGTAACGCCGGAGAGGAAAGGTGGGGAAGGGGAGTGCCGGTTTTTTCCGCGAAACACCTGCGCGCGGAGGTCTATCCCGCCGCGACCGCCGCGCCGCTGCTCTGCCTCTGCGCCCCGCAGAACATGTCCGCAGCGCTGCGCGCAGCCCTCGCGGCCGCCCCGGCGCACACGCTCGTCTGCGTGTACGGCTTTGACTGGGAGCGCGATCTTTCGCCGTGGCCGGCCCCGGCGCTCGGGCGCGGACGGCCCTTTTCTGGCGGCGCGGGCGATTGCCTGCCCCTGCTGACGGAAAACATACTCCCCAAAGCGGAGGCGCTGCTGCCCGCTTCGCCGGCGTGGCGCGGCCTCGCAGGTTATTCGCTCGCCGGCCTCTTTGCCATCTGGGCGCTCTATCAAACGGACATATTCTCCCGCGCCGCCAGCATGTCCGGCTCTCTCTGGTATCCCGGCCTGCTGGACTACCTCTCCGCCCGCACGCCGCCGCGCCGTCCGGACTGTCTCTACCTTTCCCTCGGCGACCGCGAAGCCAGGGCGCGCGACACCGTGCTGAAAACGGTGCGCCGCGAAACCGAAGCCGTCGCCGCCCATTTCCGTGCCCGGGGCATCCCCACGGCGCTGGAATTTCCCCCGGGCAATCACTTTCAGAATGTCACCGAGCGCATAGCGGCGGGTATTGGCTGGCTGCTTGGGTGCTGAAGCAGGGAGGATAGCATGGAACCCATTGTCCGAGATGTCGAAGTCAAGAGCGTGCTCACCAAGTCCAACCTTCCCGTGGCCGATTATTCCGTCAACCCCTATGTCGGCTGCGCCCACGGTTGCAAGTACTGCTACGCCTCTTTCATGAAGCGCTTCACGAACCATCCCGAGCCGTGGGGCGGCTTTGTGGACGTCAAGCACTGGCCGCCCATCCAAAACCCAGGCAGATACGCCGGCAAGGAACTGTTTTTCGGCTCCGTCACCGACCCATACCAGCCTCTGGAGGCGGAGTATGGCCGCACGCGCGCGCTGCTTGAACAGATGCGGGGCAGCGGCTGCGCGGTGAGCATCGCCACCAAGTCCGACCTCGTGCTGCGCGACCTCGACCTCATCCGCACGTTCCCCAATGCCCGCGTCTCCTGGTCGATCAACACGCTGGACGAATCTTTCCGCCGGGATATGGACGATGCCGCCCCCATCGCGCGCCGCCTCGAGGCCATGCGCGCCTTTCACGAGGCCGGCGTGCGCACCACCTGCTTCATCTCGCCCATCTTTCCCGGCATCACCGACGTGCCCGCCATCATCCGCCGCGCCAAAGACCAGTGCAATCTCATCTGGCTGGAGAACCTCAACCTGCGCGGCGGCTACAAAAAGACCATCCTCGACTACATCGCCGCGCGGCATCCCTCTCTCGCGCCCCTCTACGAGGCCATCTACGTCCGCGGCGACCGCGGCTACTGGGCGGCGCTGGACGGGGAAGTGCGCGCCATCGCCGCCGCCGAGGGTCTGCCCTACGTGTGCGACGACGATTCCATTCGCCGCCCCTTCGCGGCCCCGCCGCTGGTGGTCAACTACTTCTTCCACGAGGAGATCATCCCCTCCGCCAAGCGCGCGAAGGCGCGAAACGACCAAAAATAGAAACCGCGCGCCCGGCTTTACACTTACACCGGGCGCGCAGCACATTTTGGGAAAAGATCGTTACAGCCCCTTGCGGTCGACGCGCACGCGCACGCGCTCGTCCTTGGCGCTGTTGCCGAACACGTCCTGCCCGTGTTCGATGAAGCGTTCCACCACCAGCGCGTCGGCGCTCTCGGCGTAGATGCGCATGTCGCCCGTGCGCAGGGCGGGGGAGTTGCGGCGCTTCAGCGACTGTTCGCGCATCTTTTCCGTCAGATCCTCGTCCTCGCGGCCCCAGGGGAAGGTCTTGCGGCAGAAGGGGTCGGCCATGCCGGTCAGCCCGGCTTCGTCGCCGTAGTAGATGCAGGGCATGCCCGGCAGGGCGCAGATCAACGTCCAGGCGGCGATCAGGCGGCGCTTGCCGCGCTCGTACTGTTCCTTCGTCAGTTCCAGCGGGAAGCGGTAGCGCCGTTCGGGCTGCATGTTGCCGCAGTCGGCCAGTACGTTGATGGCGCGCGGCTTGTCGTGGCTGCCCAGGAGGTTCATCAGCGAGTAGAAGAACGATGCCGGCATGCTCTCGCGCATGGCCTCGATGCGCCGCACGAGCGTATAGGCGTCGATCCTGAAGGTGAAAAACGCCAGCACTGCCTCGCGCAGGGGATAGTTCATCACGCTGTCCAGCGTGTCGCCCGCACAGTAGCAGCGCGCCTCGCCGTAAGCGATCTTGTTGGTCGGGTCTTCCCAGACCTCACCCAGCAGCGTCGACTCGCCGTCTGTGCTCTTCACGCGGCGGCGCAGTTCGCGCAAAAAGGGCATCGGCAATTCGTCGGCCACGTCCAGCCGCCAGCCAGAGGTACCGGCCTTGATCCAGTGGGCGGCCACGCCATCCTCGCCGTTGATGAAGGCGCGGTAACTCTTGTCCATTTCGTTGACGTTGGGCAGCGTCGTAAAGCCCCACCAGCAGTCGTAGTCCTTTGGCCACTGGCGGAAGCGGTACCAGGCGCGGTAGGGGCTCTTTTCGTCGCGGTAAGCGCCCGCCTGCTCGCCGTAGGTGCCGTATTTGTTGAAGTAGACGCTGTCCGCCCCCGTGTGTGAAAACACGCCGTCGAGGATCACGCGGATGCCGCGCTTCTTCGCCGCCGCGCACAAGGAGCGCAGATCCTCCTCCGTGCCGAAGGAGGGGTCCACCTGCAAATAGTTGCCGGTGTCGTACTTGTGG
>CAMMGP010000195.1 GCA_946496415.1 uncultured Clostridia bacterium
CTGTGCGGCGCGGCGGTGGACGCGCTGCGCGCCGCGGGCATCCCGCCGCGCCGCCTTGAGGCGTTTGACGACCATTTGCTTCTGCGCGTCAAGGGGCGCTGTTTGCCCGAGGCATTGCGCGTCCTGCACCGGGAACTGGTGGAAAAACGCTGCCCTCGCGTCGCGGAATAAAGACGCTTGCGGAAGCGCGCGGCCACGCGCCGGAACAGCGCCGCGCGCGCCACAAAAACAGGCCTTGCCCTCGCTTGTTTGCGAAGGCAAGGCGTGGCGTCGCAAAAGCCCCGCGCGCCAGCGGGGCGTTTGCGGTGGAAACATCAGTGGCGGCCACGGCGTTTTTTCGGACACATGATCTCCTGCATGAGGACGAATACGCCCGCAGCGAGGCCGAGATCGCCAACGCTGGCCAGGCCCGGGATCACCCAAAGCACGGGGATGGTATCGCCCAGCCACCAGAGGGGGCCGTCCCAGCCGACGAGCGTGTATTCGACCATTTCTCCGCTGCCGACGCGCCGGGCGATGTCTTCAAAGATGGGAAATTCATACACCACCGGCGAGATGGGCATGCGAAAACCGTTGGCGGCGATGACGGCGAAATTGAGCAGAGAGGCAACGGCGATCACCCAGAAGGCCTTGCGCTCGCGGTTAAGCCACACAAAGGCAAAGAGCATGGCGTATTCCAGGCACACGGCGATGCCCAGCCACGAGGAGGGCGGCCAGGGCAGTATGCTTTCCAGCGCGCCAAAGGAAAACTCCAGCGCGTAGGCGACGATGGGCAGCCACAGGCCGCGCAGGGGATGTTCGAGATAATGCCGGAGCCGTCCCCGGCGCGCGTAGCCGACGAGCACGGAGAGGATCAGAAAGGCGAGCATCAGCACGGTTTGGCGACCTCCTCCAGCGCACGGCCCTCCGCCGCGCGCATCAGCGCGGCGACCACTCCGGGGTCAAACTGCGTTCCCGAGGCCTCGCGGATGAGGCGCAGCGCCTTTTCCACCTCCATGCCCTTGCGGTAGGGGCGGTCGGAGAGCATGGCGTCCAGCGCGTCGGCCACGGCCAGTATGCGCGCGTTGCGGGAAATGTCTTCCCCCTTGAGTTTGTCGGGATAGCCCGTGCCGTCAAAGCGCTCGTGATGGTGGCGCACCATGTCGATGATCTCTTCGTCAAACTTGACCTGCGCGGTGATGTTGGCGCCAATAACGGGATGGGCCTCGATATGCTCGCGCTCCTCGGGCGTGAGTTTGCCGGGCTTGAGCAACACCGTATCGCTGACGCCGACCTTGCCCACATCGTGCAAAAGCGCGCCGCGCTGGATCGTGTAGATCTCGCGGCCGCCCAAGCCCATCTCGCGGGCGATCAGCATCGCGTATTCGCTGACGCGCTTGGCGTGGCCGCTGGTGTAGGCGTCCCGCGCCTCCATGGAGACGTTGAGGGCGTCGACGAGGCGCTGTTGCTGATTGATGGAATCCACGTACAATTTCCAGCCGTGACGGGCGAGCAGCAGCGGCAGGAGCATGAACAGCACCAGCAGCACGCCGTTTTCCTGGCGCAAAAACAGCGCCATCACGTAGCCCAGCGGCATGACGGGCAGCACGTTGGGCACCAGACCCAAGAGCATGTGCAGCGCCTCATAGCGGCTGAGGCCGTCGATCATGAAAAACAGGCCCATCATGATCAGCGCGTTGACGAGGAACGTCAGGGCCGCGAAAATGACCGTGATCAGCAGGATCTGCGGATAGGCGAATTGGCCCGCTTTCCAGCCCGTCAGGCTGCAAACAAAGCTGGGCACCGCCACGGCGATGACGATGCTGCCCAGGTTGAACAGCGATTTGACCGGGTCGTTGTTGTAGATGCTGGAAACATGCTTGCCGCCCGGCTCATTGAAGGAAAAGGTGAAAAATGTGGAGAGCGTATATACGGTGATGGCCTGGGCCGCGCCCATGGTCAGATAGGTCATGAGGATGCTGATGACCGAGAGGTCCATGGCCTTGTTGTTGGACAAAAAAACAGGCAGGGAGCGGCAGACGGCGCAGATGAACGTGAGATAGAGCGTCTGGCGGAGATAATCGCCCACATCCACGAGGGCGTACTGGCGCACGGCGCTGTAAACGGCGGCCACCACCAGGGCAAAGCCCACGCAGATGATCGTCCAGATATAAAGTCGCTCACACTTCTGCTGCATTCCGTCTTCTACTCCTGCCAGCAAAACTACATGTATGTGAAAACAGTTCCGGCGCAAGCTATGCCGTCGTTATCGCCAGGTAATGTAAGCGCCGCAGGACATGACGAACGCCGCGAGGGCGGTCAGGGCAGCCACGATCTTGGTCTTCATTGAAATATAGCCTCCTATTTTCAAGGCTATGCCGTTCGCTAGCAGGCACGCTATATTTCCGCTACGCTAGAGATCCCGATCGTGCGCCGGAACTGTTTTCCTCCTTTTGAAGCGCCGCGCTAATCGCGCACGGCGAGTTTTCCGCAAAAGCGGTTGAGCGCGTCCAGCGTCGCGCGTACGACGCATTCGGCCTCGTCGTCATTGCGCATATAGTGCGCCGCGCCGATGAGCAGACGCCCATCCCGCGCTTCGGGGCACTCGATCGCGCAGACAATGATCGGTATGCCGGCGACGTCCGTGTTGTGGACGGCGACCAGCGACAACTCCCCTTCCAGCGAAAGGGCGCTTTCCAAAGCGCGGATCGTGGCCTCGGCCACGGCGCGCCGCTTTTGATGCGGGGAATTGGGGCAGGACGCCTCGCCCGTAAACTCCGTATCTTCGCGCGTAAGGCGCACCTGGTAGATGCGGCGGCCTTCGCGCATGGAGACGTTCATGCCCGCGTAACGCAACCGCGCCTCCTGCCGCATGCGCCGGTCGTCCACGCCGGCATAGGCGGCGGAGTCGATCTGGGCGATGCTGATGGTGCGGTGGTCCACCTCGCGGTGGAACGCCGCGGCAATAGCGGACTGCACATCCCGGCTGATCTGCTTGGCATTGCGCCGGGTAGAAGCCAGTATATGGATCTCCGCGATGTCGCCCAGCTCATCCTCGCTGACATTGGCAGAGAACACGCCGGGTATCTTCGACAGCAGAGCGCCGCATTTTTGCGCGAAATCCGCGGCCTGATAATTCTCAAGTTCCGACATATTCCACCTCGACGCACACATATATACAGATACAGTATAAACGAATTTTACCATAAATGCAAGGGCTGTCCAAAAGAAAACCCGACAAAAGCACATTCTGGTAATTATTACCAAGGCAAAAACGTTCCCTAACAAAAGCCGGCGGAAAAACAGGCATCGCCCTCGCAGCGATGCTGTGAGGGCGATCAGGATGTTGACAAAGTCAACAGACTGGCAGAGTGCTGAGAAAGCCCGCAAGCCAAGGAAGCAAACTTGCATCCAAGGGAGCTTACATGGACGTAAGTGACCGCAGGATGCAAGTTTTGCTGACGCCGGAAGCAAAAATCGCTTCTGATTTTTCATATATCAGGGCAATTTTTGCGGTTGTGGGCTTTGTCAGCGCTCTGAGCGCCC
>CAMMGP010000196.1 GCA_946496415.1 uncultured Clostridia bacterium
CCGGCGGGGGCGGCGTCGCCAAAGTCGATGGCGCTGGTGGGGTAGAGAAACTACTTTCTTCCCTCAACCCGCGCCCGGCGGGCGCAGGCCACGGCCAGATCGCGGTTCACCGCCTCGTAGAGCGGTCGCATTTCCGGTTTGGGTGACACGTGGGCGATGCCGGCCACGTGCACCACGCAGTCAAAGGGCGAAAAATCAAACGATTTCCAGTCCTCGCCGTGCATGTTAAGAGACGTCGCGGCATATTCGCCGGGAAACGCCGCCAGTCGCCGCTCCACGGCCGTGCCGATGAAGCTGTGCTGCCCGGCGATGAGCACATTACGCACCTTTTTTGCCTCCCGTTCCTCCCTCGCGCACGCCCTCGGCGCGCAGCACCGAAATGATGGTGCCAAAGAAGCAGCGCGCGTCCATTTTCAGGGAGAGGTTTTCCACATATTCGCGGTCGTAGCGCACCTTGACGGGGATGGGCAACTCGTCGCGGCCGTTGATCTGCGCCCAGCCGGTGATGCCCGGGCGCACGGCGTCGACGCCGGCCTCCCTGCGGGCGGCGATGAGGTCGTCCTGATTGTAGAGCGCCGGCCGCGGGCCGACGATGGACATGTCGCCCTTCAAAACGTTGAAAAACTGCGGCAACTCGTCCAGGCTCGAGCGGCGCAGAAAAGCCCCCACGCCCGTGATGTAGCGCGCAGGATCCTGCAAAAGGTGGGTGGCGGTGTCGCGCGGCGTGTCCGTGCGCATGGTGCGGAACTTGTAGATGGTGAACAGCCGCCCGCCGCGCCCCACGCGTTTTTGCCGAAACAGCACCGGCCCCGGCGAGGAAATTTTCACCGCCAACGCCAGGGCAAGGTACACGGGCGACAGGCAGATCAGCGCCAGCAGCGCAAAGAGCACGTCCGCCCCCCGCTTGATATAGGGATACATCACTCCAGCGGCAGGGAATCGATCAGTTCCACGCGCCGCGCGTGCCGTCCGCCCTCGTGCTCCGTAGAAAGGAAGGTGTCCACCAGCAGCTTGGCCGTATCCTCCCCAATGACGCGCGCGCCTACGGCGATCATGTTGGCGTTGTTGTGCAAACGGCTCATCTTCGCGGTGAGCACATCCGTGCAGTTGACGCAGCGGATGCCCGCAAGGCGGTTGGCGGCCAGCGAGATGCCAAAGCCCGTGCCACAGATCAGCACGCCGCGCTCGCATTCGCCGCGCTTGACCAACAGGGCGGTCTTGCGGCCGTAGACGGGATAATCGCAACTGGATTTATCGGGGCAGCCGCAGTCCACCACTTCATGGCCCTGGGCGCGCAAATGCTCGATGAGCATCTGCCGGTAGTCGTAGCCGGCGTGGTCGCTGCCGATGGCGATCTTCATAATCTATACGCATCCTTTCGCAATTGCGGTTTTTGTATGCCTATTATAGCACATTTCCCCTCCGGCGAAAAGTGCGTATTTTTGCAGGATTTCATGCAATATAGAAAGATTTTTGCAGGAATCCCGCTTTGCGCCCAAGTACGGCGATTGTGTTAAATTTTGAATTTTTTGGCCATTCCGAGGCAAAAACAGCAAAAACGGCCCTTGACAGGCAAAAAATTGTCTGATATCATATATCATTGCGGTAATGTGGATTCAAATCCCCTTTTTGGGCGTTTTGCCGCAAAAACGGGGCTTTGGGCCGGGAAACTGGTCAGCTTGCCGCAAAACATCGCCACCGACTCGTGAAAAATTCTCAAAGATTTTACACGACTGTCTGCCGACCATATTAGAAAGTGTGGGGTGATTTTTGGATGGTTCATCCGGTGCAGATGGGCAAGCGCACGCGCATGAGTTTTGCCCGCATTGAGGAGGCGCTGGCCGTACCCGACCTGATCGAGGTACAGAAGAACTCCTATCGCAACTTCCTCAAGGAAGGGCTTCGGGAAGTTCTCGCCGACGTTTCCCCCATCACGGACTACTCTGAGAGCCTGATCCTCGAATTTACCGACTATTCGCTCGACGACAAGCCCAAGTACACCGTGGAAAAGTGCAAGGAGCGCGACGCCACCTATGCCGCGCCCCTGAAAGTCACTGTGCGCCTGACCAACCGGGACACCCATGAGATCAAGGAAAGCGAAGTCTTCATGGGCGACTTCCCCCTGATGACCGAGCACGGCACATTCATCATCAACGGCGCCGAGCGCGTCATCGTCTCGCAGCTGGTGCGTTCCCCCGGCGTCTACTTCGCCCGCACCATCGACAAGACCGGCGCTTTCCTCTATTCCGCCCAGATGATCCCCAACCGCGGCGCCTGGATCGAGTATGAGACGGACGCCAACGGCATCGTCTACGCCCGCATCGACCGCGCCCGCAAACTGCCGGTGACGGTGCTTCTGCGCGCCCTTGGCATCGAATCCGACGAGGAGATCACCCGCCTGTTCGGCGATGACGAGCGCGTTTCGGCCACCATCACCCGCGACGCCCCCGCCGTCAACGACAAGGGCGAACTGCGCTACAAGAGCCGCAAGGATCAGGCGCTGATTGAGATCTACAACAAGCTGCGCCCGGGCGAGCCGCCGTCGGTGGACTCGGCCACCAGCCTTTTAAACGCCCTTCTGTTCGACCCCAAGCGCTACGATCTGGCGCATGTGGGCCGCTACAAGTACAATAAGAAGCTTGCCCTCGCGGGCCGTGTGGCGGGCATGACGCTGGCGGAGGATGTGAAAAACCCCTACACCGGCGAGATCCTCGCCTCCGCCGGCGAGGTCATCACCCGCGACGCTGCCGAGCGCGCCCAGAACGCCGGCGTCAACGAGATCGTCGTTTCCGTGGAGGGCCGCGCAGTGCGCGTCATCGGCAACAACTTCGCCTACCTCAAGCCCTTCCTCGCCGACTACGATCCCGACCTCTACGCCCAGTATGACGAGAGCGCGGCGCGCTTCACCGAGCGCGTGCATGTGCCCGCGCTCATCGAGCTTTTGAACCGCGTGCGCGAAGACGGCCTGCCGCTGAATCAGGCGCTCAAGGAAGCGACCAATCAGCTGGTGCCCAAGCACGTGCTGGTGGACGACATCGTCTCCTCCGTCAGCTATCAGTTCGGCCTCTTCCACGGCATCGGCGATGTGGACGATATCGACCACCTCGGCAACCGCCGCCTGCGCTCTGTGGGCGAACTGTTGCAGAACCAGATCCGCGTGGGCCTGTCCCGTCTGGAGCGCGTGGTCAAGGAGCGCATGGCCATTCAGGATCTGGACAAGGTGCGCCCGCAGGATCTGATCAACATCCGCCCGGTTTCGGCGGCCATCAAGGAGTTCTTCGGCAGCAGCCAGCTTTCGCAGTTCATGGATCAGCCCAACCCGCTGGCGGAACTGACGCATAAGCGCCGCCTGTCCGCCCTCGGCCCCGGCGGCCTCAACCGCGACCGCGCTTCCTTCGCCGTGCGCGACGTGCACTATTCGCACTACGGCCGCATCTGTCCCATCGAGACGCCTGAAGGCCCGAACATCGGCCTGATCGGCTCTCTGGCCACCT
>CAMMGP010000197.1 GCA_946496415.1 uncultured Clostridia bacterium
GGCTTCACGCGCGCCTCGGAGGCGCCCTGCGCGCGCTACGAGGGCGCGCAGGCGCGCTTTGCCGCCATGGAGCGAGGCCGCTGGCTGGACGAGCTCGCCCGCGAGCACGCGGCACAATTCCTTTTGCACAGCGACGGCCTTTGCTTCGCCATGCGCGCGCTTTCAGCGCTTGCGCAGGCCGAGCTTTCCCTGAGCCAGTGGCGGGAGAGCATGCCGCGTGTACACCGCGTCAGCCGCACGGTGTCGATGACGGGCGACGAGCGCGGCCGCGCGCTGCGGGCGCTCGCCGAAGCGGAAGAAGACGCCGAACTTGGCGACGGCATTCGCCTGCGGCGCGACAAGGGGTGGGCATGGATCTGCCCGGACGAGAAGCGCCCTCTTTGCCGCATCGTCACGGAAAGCGCGGACGCGGAATTCGCCGGCGAATTGTGCGATTTCTGCGAAAGAGCGCTGCGGGAGAACGCCGCACAAACCGCGTCGCGGGCTGAGGGCTGACAGGGCGCGCCGCGGACTGACAACAACGAAGGGCTTGCCTGCCGCGAAAAGCGACGGGCAAGCCCCTTTCTTTTTTCTTCGGGTGTTCGGCCCTGCTAATTATTTTGTCTACTTATTGGCCTTGGCCCAGCTATCCTTCAGGGAGACGGTGCGATTGTAAACGGGCGTCGCTTCCGTGGAATCCGGATCCTTGCAGAAATAGCCGGTGCGCAGGAACTGGAAGACTTTGCCCTTCTCCGCCTTGGCCACGCAGGGCTCGCAGAGGCCCTGGATGACGGTGAGGCTGTCGGGATTGACGCGGGCCATGAAGTCGGCGGCGGGCGCTTCCGTCTCCTCCCCTTCTTCCTCTTCGACGGCCTCTTCAGGCGCGTCCTCGAGGAGAATGGGTTCGTAGAGCCGCATCTCGCAGGGACGGGCATCCTGCGCGCTCAGCCAGTGCAGCGTGCCCTTGACCTTGCGGTTGGCGCCCTCGCTGCCAGAGCGGCTGTCCATGTCCACAGAGCAGATCAGCTCCGCGACCTCGCCGCTTTCGTCGTGGACGACTTCCTCGCAGCGGATGATGTAGGCGCCCTTGAGGCGCACTTCGCGGCCGGGGGCGAGGCGGAAGAACTTCTTGGGCGGGTCTTCCATGAAGTCCTCGCGGTCGATGTAGAGAACGTTGCCCATGTGCAGCGTGCGCGTCCCCATCTCGGGATGGTCGGGATGGTTCTCCATGGCGATCTCGTCCACGAAGCCCTCGGGCCAGTTGGAGAGCGTCACCTTCAAGGGCCGCAGCACGGCCATGGCGCGCGGCGCGCGGCTTCCCAGATCCTCGCGCACGCAGTGTTCGAGCAGGGCGAGATCCACCGTGGAATCAGCCTTGGCCACGCCCACGCGGCCAAGGAAATCCTTGACGGCGGCGGCGCTGTAACCGCGGCGGCGCATGGCGGCAAGCGTGGGCATGCGGGGATCGTCCCAACCGGCGACCACGCCTTCTTCCACAAAACGGCGCAGGTGGCGCTTGGACATCACCGTGCGGGTGAGGTTCAGACGGGCGAACTCGATCTGGCGCGGCGGATGTTCAAAGCCGGCCTCGCGCACCACCCAGTCGTACAGGGGGCGATGGATCTCGTATTCCAGCGAGCAGAGGGAATGCGTGATGCCCTCGATGGCGTCCTGGAGAGGATGCTGGAAGTCGTACATCGGATAGATGCACCAATCGTCGCCCGTGCGGTGGTGATGGCAGCGCAGTATGCGGTAGAGCGTGGGATCGCGCATCAGCACGTTGGGCGAGGCCATGTCGATCTTGGCGCGCAAAACGCGCGAGCCATCCGGAAACTCGCCCTTGCGCATGCGCTCAAAGAGGTCGAGGTTCTCCTCGACGCTGCGGTCGCGGTAGGGGCTGTTGACGCCGGGCCTGGTGAGCGTGCCGCGGTTTTTGCGCATTTCCTCGCTGGTCTGATCGTCCACATAGGCTACGCCCTTACGGATGAGGCCGCAGGCGATCTCATAGAGCTTCTCAAAGAAGTCGGAGGCGAAATGCAATTCGTCCCAGGAAAAGCCCAGCCATTCGATGTCGTTTTGTATGTTTTCGACGAACACCGCGTCCTCCTTGGTGGGGTTGGTGTCGTCAAAGCGCAGGTTGCACTTGCCGCCGTATTTTTCCGCGATGCCGAAGTCGATGCACAGGGCCTTGGCGTGGCCGATGTGCAAAAAGCCGTTCGGCTCGGGCGGGAAGCGCGTGCGCACGTGGTCGTAGCGACCGCTGGCTAGATCCTCGTCAATAAATTCCTCGATAAAATTGGCGGCGCGCCGCTCCTCAGACATATCCACGACCTCCTTGTGGTAAGCAAGACGATGATAGGTTCATTATACCACGTCCATGGGCAAACGAACAGCGCTTTTCCGGTAAAATGTGCGCGCGGCGCGGGTGCAAAAACGGCGCGCGGGGCGGCAGAATCCGCATATCCCGCGCGCCGGACGGCGCATTCAGCGCATGCCGGTGTAGCTGTCCATCCAGGTGATGGCCTGCACGTTGGAGAGAGAGGCGACCTTGCGGATGACCGCGTTGGCGGCCTCGCCGCTCAGGGGCGTGGGCTGATAGTTGTTGGTCGAGTTTACCGAACTGATGGAGCAGGGAATGATATTGATGCCGCCGTCAACGACCTCCCCCGCGCCGTTGATGGCGAAGGTCTGCTGGAAGATCATCGTATCTTTGTCGTCGGGATTGGAATTGCCGCCGAAGCAGAAGTTGCCGAGGCTGTAAACGATGTACTTGCCCTTGTACTGCTCGAGCCCGCCCAGTATGTGCGGGTGATGGCCGAGCACGAGATCTGCGCCGGCGTCGATGAGGGCGTGGCCGTAGCGCTCCTGCGCGGAAGTGGGTTCGGCGCGCAGTTCCTCGCCCCAGTGCATGGAGACGATGACGATATCGCTTCCCGCCTTTTCCTCGCGCACGCGCGCGGCGACCTCGTCGGCGCTGTAATCCCACTCCGTAAAGGCGAGGAAGCAGACGCGCACGCCGTCCTTTTCCTCATACCAGGCGTTTTTGTAGCCCGCCGCGCCCATGCCGGCGTCCATGACGTTGGCGGCGGTGTCGTTGAGGCCCGCTTCCTTGAAATCCAGAGCGTGGTTGTTGGCCAGCGTGCAGACCTCGACGCTGGAGCCGGAGAGTATCTGCGTGTATTCCGGGCTGCCACGGAAGTTGAACTGCCGCCCGGAGCGCTCGGAGGTCCGCGTGGTCAGCGGCCCCTCGAGGTTGACGACGGTGAAGTCGTCTCCGGCAAAGATGTCCCGCACGTTGGCAAAGAAGTAATCAAGGCCATACTCGTCCGCGTAACGGGAAAAGCGCTCGCCGCTACTCGAACCCACGTCGCCGCCCAGCGTGCAATCGCCCACCGCGGAGATGAGGATGGTCGTCTGGATGAGTTCATCCTCCGTCTCAAAAACGGGCACGTCTGCCGGCAACTGCGCCCGCGCGGCGTCCTGCGGGTCGGCAAAGCCGCCGTCGAGCGGC
>CAMMGP010000198.1 GCA_946496415.1 uncultured Clostridia bacterium
CACGCACAGCGCGCTCAAATAGGCGAGCGCGCCGATCCGGCCGTCTTCCACCGCGTAGCGGCCGCACACGCCCACGCGCGAACCGCCGGGAAGCGTAAAAAAGCCCTGCCTGAGCTCGTCCTCCCAGGCGTAGAGGCTGTGCTCGAGCATGCGCGCCGCGATTTTGCGGAATTCTTCCGGCGCGAGCGGATCCTTGAGCAGTTCGTCCCCCTGGGCAAAGCAGAGCTGCGGCCGGCCGCCCGGCCGCAGGCGCAGCTCCGTAAGGCCGTCCGCGCGGCGTTGCACGGCGTGGGCGACTTCTCCGGGCAGACAGGCGCAGATGTTCTCCAACGCTTCCATTTCGCACCTCCCACAGCGAATATATGAGGCCAGGCCCGGGCTTATCCCAAAACGCAAACACCCGCCGGGACATGCCCGACGGGTGAAAAAAACCCATTTCAACGCTTGCCGGCGCCGCTTCTGCGGATGAGGCGCACGGCCTGCGGAGAGACGGCCGTGTAAATGGCCGCCATGACTATGGAGGAAACGAAGCGCAGCACGATGCGCAAGAAGTTCAGCCCCACGGGATAGCCGACGATGGCCGCGTCCAGGTAGAGCACCACGGTGTTGAGCGCCGTGACCACGAGGCTGCTGATGAGCACGATGACCGCCGTCTGCTTTATGGTCAGGTCAAAATGGCGTTTCTGCGCGTAGAGGCCGATGATGAGGCCGCGCGCGAAGGCGGGAATCACCCAGAGGACGGTCGTGGGCGTGAGGCCGTAGGTCAAAAGCTGGTGGATGAACTCGCCGATGGCGCCCACGGCCATGCCGTCCACGCAGCCGAAGAGCAGTGAAGAGACGATGATCGGAAACGAAGCGAAGGTCAGTTTGAGGAAGGCGAGGTCTATGGAAACGTAGCTGAGCAACACGAACAGGGCGATGCCCACCGCGTTGGTCGTCAATCTTCTGGCGTTCACTGGCAACACTCCTTTGCGCCTGCGGGCGCGGGTCTGGTAAAACCGCTTACAGACGCTAATTATAACGTATTTCCATCCAATTCTCAATAGTGTTTTTTCATTGAGCGCGTATAATAGATGTATAAAGAATTGCGGAGGAATATCCATGAAACGCAGCGCCTCGAAGCAGCCGCAGTACAAGATCCTCACGATCGACCCATGGCTCAAGCCATATTACAGCGATATCGCCCTGCGCATGCAGCGCCACGCGGACACGCGCCGCGCTCTGCTGGGCGACAAGGCCGACCTTTCCTCGTTTGCCAACGGCTACCTCTACTACGGCATCGCCCGCACGGAAGACGGTTGGGTGTACCGCGAGTGGGCGCCCGGCGCGGACGAGATGCACCTGATTGGCGATTTCAACGACTGGGACCGTGAAAGCCATCCCATGACCCGCCTGGAAAACGGCAACTGGGAGATCGTCCTGCCCGGCGAGGACGCGCTGATGCATGGCCAACGCATCAAGGTGCAGGTGACGAAAAACGGCGAGAAGTTCGACCGCATCCCCGCCTACATACGCCGCGTGGTGCGCGACCCTGAAACCAACGAGTTTTACGGCCAGGTCTGGGCGCCGAACCGTCCCTTCCGCTGGACGGACGGCGGCTACGGCAAGCGCAAACTGAGCCCCCTGTTTATCTACGAATCGCACGTGGGCATGGCGCAGGAGGACGAGTCCGTCGGCACCTACCGCGAATTCGCCGACCGCATACTCGACCGCATCCAGGAAGCGGGCTACAACACCATACAGCTCATGGCCATCATGGAGCACCCCTACTACGCCTCCTTCGGCTATCAGGTGACGAACTTCTTCGCCGCTTCCTCCTGGTATGGCAACCCCGAGGACCTCAAATACCTCATCAACACCGCGCACGAGATGGGCATGTTCGTGCTCCTGGACGTGGTGCATTCCCACGCCAGCAAGAACACCAACGAGGGTCTCAACCGCTTTGACGGCACGGAAGATCAGTATTTTGTTGCCCAGGATCATCCGGCGTGGGACACGAAATTGTTCAACTACGGCAAGTACGAGGTCATCCACTTTTTGCTCTCCAACCTCAAGTTCTGGCTGCAGGAGTATCACTTCGACGGCTTCCGCTTCGACGGCGTGACCTCGATGATCTACCACGACCACGGCCTGGGCACGGACTTCATGAGTTACGACCGCTACTTCAGCCTCAACACCAACGTGGAGGCCGTCACCTATTTGCAACTGGCCAACGAGCTGATCCACGCGGTCAATCCCTTCGCCGTCACCATCGCCGAGGACATGAGCGGCATGCCCGGCATGTGCCTGCCCATCCGCTACGGCGGCATCGGCTTTGACTACCGCCTCTCCATGGGCGTTCCGGATTTCTGGATCAAGACGCTCAAGGAGAGCGACGAAAACTGGGATATGCGCAAGATGTGGCATGAGTTGACCACGCGCCGCCCGCAGGAAAAGAACATCGGTTACAGTGAGAGCCACGACCAGGCGCTGGTGGGCGACAAGACGCTCATCTTCCGCATGGCCGACGCCGAGATGTACACAGGCATGAACAAGGACTACCACTCCATCACCATGGATCGCGCCATCGCCCTGCACAAGATGATCCGCTTTATCACGCTGGTGCTGGCCGGCGAGGGCTACCTCAACTTCATGGGCAACGAGTTCGGCCATCCCGAATGGATCGACTTCCCCCGCGAAGGCAACGGCTGGAGTTACAAGTACGCCCGCCGTCAGTGGTCTTTGTGCGACAACGAGATGCTCAAGTACGCCTGGCTGCGCGATTTTGACCGTGCCATGCTCAAGTTCGCCCGCAAGTACCGCGTGCTCTCCAAGCGCGGAGCGGTGAACCTCTGGGTGGATCAGGAACGCAAGCTGCTGGCCTTCTGCAAGGGCGATATCATCTATCTGTTCAACTTCCATCCCACCGAGTCGCCGACGAACTTCTTCCTGCCCACCCATCCCCTGGGCGCGGGCGATTACCGCGCCGTGTTCTCCAGCGATGAAACGGCGTTCGGCGGCAACGGCAACATCAGCGAGGACTACGTCTATACGGCGAAGGACGTTCCCGGCCACGGCGTGGGCTTTGAAGTCTACATTCCCAGCCGCACGGCAGTGGCGTTCAAGCACGTCTGACGACGTTTTCGCGCCGCGCCAGGGGTTTCTGAGCGTTTCTCCTTGCGCGCTGCCCTCCTCTTTGCTATACTGTAGGCATACCAAAGAGGAGGGTCAAATTTATGAATACAGGTACGGGCAGCGCTCCCAAGAGGACAGGCAGGACCGGCCCCTTCGGCATTCCCCGCAGGACGCTGGCGATCGCCGCGGCGGTCGTCGTGCTGGCGGCGCTCATCGTGTTTTTGACGGCGTTTTCGCCGTTTGTCACCATTCCCGCCGGCCACACGGGCATCGTCACCACCTTCGGCCGCGTGGAGGACTACACGCTCAGCGAGGGCTTCCATCTCAAAAGCCCGCTCAAGCAGGTCATCGTCATGGA
>CAMMGP010000199.1 GCA_946496415.1 uncultured Clostridia bacterium
TTATCCGGCGTCGAACTACACCATCGTCGTGCCGCTGGACGATGTGGAAGTGGCGCTGGAGATCACGCCGCCCTCGGGCGCGGCCTTCACCGGCTTCAGCGGCATGCTGGACGCGGGCACTTATTCCATCGAGCTCTCCAGCGTCGAGCAGGGGCTGCACACCGTGCGCGAGTACATGGACGGCGTGCTCATGGTGGAAACACAGGTCATGTTCGAGTAGGAGGAGATCGGTTGCAGGGCATCATCACGCGCGGTGTGGGCGGCTTTTACTACGTCCTCGACGCGCAGGGGCGGACGCATCAGCTGCGCGCGCAGGCCAAGCTGCGCCGCGCGCACCTAAAGCCCATGGTGGGCGACAAAGTGGAATTCGAGCCGGGCACGGAGGAGGAAGACGGCTGGCTCAAAGCCATCCTCCCGCGCAAAAGCCAGCTCGCGCGCCCGCCGGTCGCCAATATCGACACCGTGCTCGTCGTCATCGCCGCCGCCGCGCCGGAGCCGGATCTGCTCATGGCCGACCGCCTGCTGCTCGCGGCGCGGGAACAGGGCATCGAAGTCGTCATCGCCGTCAACAAGGGCGACCTCGACCCGCAAACGGCGGAACACATCGCCCATCAGTACCGCGGCGCGGGCGCGGACGTTTTCCCCGTCTGCGCGCGCACGGGCGAGGGCGTGGAAGCGCTGCGCGCGCGCCTGCGCGGGCATGTGCACGCCGTAGCCGGCCAGTCCGGCGCGGGCAAGTCCACGCTGCTCAACGCCCTTTACGGCTTTGGCCTGCAAACGGGCGACGTCTCCCGCAAGATCGAGCGCGGCCGCCATACCACGCGCCACTGCGAGCTGATCCCGCTGGAGGGCGGCGGCATGGCGCTGGACACGCCCGGCTTCAGCCTGCTGGAGACGAAGCTCTGCGACCCGGTGCTGCTCAAGGACGGATATCCGGAGTTCGCCCCTTACGAGGGCCAGTGTCGCTTTTCGCCCTGCTACCACGCCACCGAGCCTGGCTGCGCCGTGCGCGCGGCGGTGGAGGCGGGAAAGATCGACAGAGAACGCCATGAGCGCTATATGGCGCTTTTGGAAGAAATGAGAATACGTTGGAGGGATCGCTATGGTTAAAGTCGCACCGTCCCTGTTGGCCGCGGATTTCCGCGTCATGGGGGCGGAGATCGAGCGCGTGGCCGCCGCCGGGGCCGACTATCTGCATTTTGACGTTATGGACGGCGCCTTCGTGCCCGAGATATCCTTTGGCTCGGGCATCCTCAAGTGGGCCGCCAAGGGGCCGTTGCCGGTGGACGCCCATCTGATGATCGAGCGCCCGGAAGCGCAGGTCGCCAATTTCGCCAAGGCGGGCGCGAAGATCATCACCATCCACGCCGAAGCGGGCGGGCATTTGCACCGCACGCTCTCGCTCATCCGCGAGCACGGCTGTCTCGCCGGTCTGGCCCTCAATCCCGCCACAACGCCGGATTGTCTGCGCTATCTGCTGCCCAGCCTCGACCTCGTGCTGGTGATGACGGTCAACCCCGGCTACGGCGGACAGAAGATGATCCCCGAGTGTCTGGACAAGATCGCCGAGATCCGCTCCATGCTCGACCGCGCCGGATCTAAAGCCATGCTCGAGGTGGACGGCGGGGCCAACACCGTCACTGCCGCCGAAATGATGCGCCATGGCGCGGACGTCATCGTCGCCGGCAGCGCCCTCTTCGGCGCGGACGACGCCAAGGGGTTCATCGACAGCCTGCGCGCCTCCTGGCGGCAGCTGCATCCCGAAGAAAACGCCTGATGCACCTCCGCCGCCTTCCCGCATAGTATGTTCGGGAGGCGATGGTATGAACAGGGCGTGCAAGGACCGCCGCGGCGGTCAACGAAGCGGTATCTCCAGATGGTTCGGCCTGGGGCTGATGCTGTTGGGCGTCATCCTCCTGCTCTTCAGCCTGCCGAGCTGGCTGTGGATGAGCGTTTTGGCCATCCTGCTCATCAGCGCCGGATTTCTGCTCTGGAGATTCTGAAAAAACAATACGGCCCGGGGCTGGCATGGCTCCGGGCCGTTTCCATATCCGTCACAGTTTCCGTCCGCACTTGCGGCAGAAGCGGTCGTCCGCCGCCACCTTCGCGCCGCAGGCGGGGCAAAAGGCCTCCGCGCCGCCGCTTCCATCCTCGCGCGCGAGCGGGTCGGGCTCCTCGCCCTCCTCCGTGACGTCGAAGAGGGAGAAGCGCCGCTTGGCCGTGGCGTTGTAGAGGTTGTACAATGCCTGCGCGATGGCGAGCACCACGAACACAACGCCAAACAGACAGAAATACACCGGCGCGTCCATTGAAGCGGCAACGGCGATCCAGACCACGCCGATCACCGCCGCGATCGCCGAGGCCGCGCCGCCCAACAGCGAAGGCCCGCGCCCGGGCTTGACGCTCTTCATAGGCAAACCCTCCCTTGCCATCAATTCCCTTCTTGGACGGATGGCCGCGCCCTCAGGTTCCCGCTTTCGCCTTCCCCGCCCGCACCCGCTTCCCGCAGCGCGGGCAAATGCGCTCGCCCGCCGGCACCGTCGCCTCGCAGCGCGGGCAGGTGCGCGGCAAGGCGTCCCCTTCCGGCGCATCCTTGGATGGCTTGCGCACCGCGGAGATGGCAAAGGCAACGCCAATGGCAACGTGCGGCACGGCGAACAGGCAAGGTGACCACGGTTGCCCCTGCGGGACAGCCGCAGTCAGATACGCGGCGATGCAAAAACTGCCAGAGATGGCAAAGCAGAGGCCAAAGCAAAAGAGGGGCCAACGTATCTCCGATGCCGGGTCGCGCCGCGGCCGTTTCTTCCCCGGAAGGCTGCGCAAGACGATGCAGGCCAGAGAAATGTGGCCGCCCAGCATGCACAGCACTAAGGCAGGGAACATCCAAACGGCCCATGCGCCTTTGCGATCCAGAGCGGCATGCAATGCGCCCGCAAACAGGATGACAAGCAGGAAAGAGCCAGAAACCAGGATCGCTGCCCACGCGGCTTTGACCACGATAACGGGCACCCCATGCAGTCGCACGGTTTCCCGCGCCTCTTCCTCCGCATCCGGCTGTGCCTCTTCCTCTGCATCCTCCGCGTGCCGCCGCGTCCGCAGGCCGCGAACGAAGTCCGACGCGACCTTCGCCAGCAACACGCCGCCAAAGAGCGGAAAGAACCACGGCGCGCCCATGGCGATGGTGAAATACTCCCATGCGCACAGAAAAATGAAGGAAAGGACGCAGCCGATATACCACAGGGGCGACCCTTCCCGCCCCGGACGGAACGCTTTCATTGCCATCCCTCCCCGAAATTCACACGAGGCCCTCCGTACACCCCTCAACGGTACGCGAAAAAGACCGCTCCCCGCCGCGCCCGCCAAACGGCGGACGAAAAAACGCGGAAACGGCCTTTCGGAAAAGGGCGGGCGGCTTAGAGAGCGCGCTCCACCTTATTGCTGCGCAGGCAGCGGGTGCAAACGAA
>CAMMGP010000200.1 GCA_946496415.1 uncultured Clostridia bacterium
TCGAGAGACTGCCCTTGACGTCCTCCCAGCACTTTTTCGCCGCGGCGAGGGAATGATTGCCGTCGCCCACGGCGTAGAGCAGACCGTCGCTCTTTTCATGGAGGCGCGCCAGCGCTTCAAACACGCGCAGGGCGCGGCCGTTCTCCAGCGCCCAGCCCTGTACGTGACCGCCGCCCATCATCAGGTCGAAGTTGTAAAGTTCCTGACCGGGGTCGTCAAAGGCGGGCTCGATGACGGTATGCTCGGGGTCGTCAATGAGCATCATCACGTGCGGGCATTCGAGGGGCGCGCCGGCGCGTATCTCGGCGCGGGGCGGCACGCGCTCGGGCACGGTGCCCTCCGTGGCGCGGATGAGGCTTTTGCTGCCGGGGGCGAAATCGTACTGTTCCAGATCGACGCAGGCCAGCAGGCCCTCGCGGGGCCCGGAGGACGTCTGCCGCCGGGTGAGGACGAAGCCGTCCGCCACGGCCACGCGCACGGCATTGCCAAGGTAGACGCGCATGGCGCCGTGGATCTCACGGATGCGCTGCTTGCGCTCCTCCAGATAGATCTCCGGCAGCACGATGCGCAGAGACGAGGGCGCGTCGCCGACGAACGCCTCCACGCCGTGCCAGTAGTCCGGCTCGGCGGTAAACTGGTCGCAGGCCACCACGGCCCACTTCTCGTAATTCAGCCCGTGTGCGGGAAGGAGGATCTCCCCCGTGGACAGGGCGATGTTGCTGTCTTTCATACGCTTTCCCTCCGAAAAAGAGGGAAGTTCCCGCAGGGAAACTCCCCTTAAATGTACTTGTCTAGGGCAGGATGAGGCGCACGCGATAGGTGGTATCCAGCGCCGCCAGTTTATCCATCAGCGCCTGACTGGGCTCCTTGTCCAGTTCTACCACCGTATAGGCGTAAGCGCCGCGGGATTTGTTGATCATGTTGTCGATGTTGTGGCCCTCGCCGGCGATGAGCTGCGTCACCGAGCCGATGACGTTGGGCACGTTCTTGTGCAGCATGACGATGCGCGGCTCCGTGCAGCGGCCCAGCGGACAGTCGGGATAGTTGACCGAGTGGACGATGGAGCCCCAGCGCAGGTAGTCGTCCACCTGACGGGAAACCATGCGCACGCAGTTGTCCTCGCTCTCGGGCGTGGACGCGCCCAGATGCGGGATGCACAGCACGCCCGGCGCGCCGATGAGCTCATCCGAGGGGAAATCGGTGACGTAGGCGCGCAAAAGGCCGGCCTTGAGCGCGTCCATGGCCGCGCGCGCGTCCACCAGACCGCCGCGGGCGAAATTGAGCAGCGCGGCGCTGGGCTTCATCTTGGCAAGCGCCTGCGCGTTGATCATGCCGCGGGTGGCGTCGATGAGCGGCACATGCACGGTGATGTAATCGCTGGTTTTCAGCACTTCGTCCAGAGAATCGCTGTGGCGCACGGCGCGGGAGAGTTTCCAGGCGTGTTCCACGGAGATGTAGGGATCGTAACCGAGCACGTCCATGCCCAGCGCCACGCCGGCGTTGGCCACCAGCACGCCGATGGCGCCCAGGCCGACGACGCCGAGCGTCTTGCCCTGCAATTCGGGGCCGACGAACTGGCTCTTGCCCTTCTCCACCAGCTTTTCCACTTCCGCGCCCTTGCCGGAGAGCGTTTTGCACCACTCCACGCCGTCGACCACCTTGCGGGAGGCGAGCAGCATGCCGGTGATGACCAGCTCTTTAACGGCGTTGGCGTTCGCGCCCGGGGAGTTAAAGACCACGACGCCGCGCTCGGCCAGTTTGTCCAGCGGGATGTTGTTCACGCCCGCGCCGGCGCGCGCCACGCACTGGACGCTTTCCGGGATGTCCATCTCGTGCATGTTCGCCGAGCGCACCATGATGGCGTCGGGGTTCTCGGCGTAGGCGTCGAAAGCATAGTCCTCCATGTTGAGAACGGTTTCGTAGACCGGAGAAATGGCGTTGAGCGTTTTTACCTTGTACATTTACCTGTGCTCCATTTCAAATTTCTTCATGAACTCCACCAGCGCCCTGACGCCCTCCGGAGGCATGGCGTTGTAGATGCTGGCGCGCATGCCGCCCACGGAGCGGTGGCCCTTGATGTTGACAAAGCCGGCTTTGGTCGCGGCTTTGACGAACTCAGCGTCCATATCCTCGTCGCCGGTGCGGAAGGTGACGTTCATCAGCGAGCGGCTTCCCTTCTCGGCCACGCCCTTGAACAGGCGGCTTTCATCGAGAAAATCATAGAGCCATGAAGCCTTTTCGCGGTTGACTTCGGCGATGCCCTCGACGCCGCCCTGCTTTTTCAGCCACTTGAGGCAGAGGCCGGCCATGTAGATGGCGTAGGTGGGCGGGGTGTTGAGCATGCTGCCCGCGTCGTCGAGCTTTTTATAGTCCAGCACCTTGGGGGTGATGGGCATGGCGCGGCCGGTGAGGTCGCGGCGCACGATGGTGAGGGCAAAGCCCGCCGGGCCGATGTTCTTCTGCGCGCCGGCAAAGATGACGCCGAACTTGCTTACGTCATACGGCTCGGAGAGTATGTTCGAGGACATGTCCGCCACCAGCGGCACCTTCCCCGTCTCGGGGATGGAGGTGAATCTGGTGCCGTAGATGGTGTTGTTGGTGGTGATATAGAAGTAATCGGCCTCGGGATCGAACGTCTTTTCGTCGAGGTCGGGAATGCGCACATAGCCTTCCTCGCGCGAGGAAGCCACGCAGCGGGGAGAGCCGTACTTCTGCGCCTCGACAAACGCGCCGTGGGCAAAGTTGCCGCTGTCCACGTAGTCTGCCTTGCCGGAGCCGGTGAGCAGGTTCATGGCCACGCCGGCGAACTGGCCGGTAGCGCCACCCTGGATAAAGAGCACGGCGTAATCGTCCGGCACGTGCATAAGCTCGCGCACCAGCGCTTCCGTCTCGTTGAAGATCTCCTGATACATCTTCGAGCGGTGGCTCATCTCCATGACGGACATGCCCGTATCGCCATAACAAAGCATTTCATTGGCCGCCGTGGTCAGGGCCTCGGCCGGCATCACGGCGGGACCCGCCGCGAAATTGTATACGCGCTGCATGATTTGCCTCCTCGCATTGCCGTTGTTTTGCCGTTGCATTTTACGATTATACAGGCATTTCCCGGACAAAGCAAGCGTTTTTGGGAAAAACATGGGATAAAATTCCTGTGTCGCGGACAAATGTATTTGTGATACGTACAAACCAGGGCATATGTTGCCTTGTGGCGGTCATTTTTCCGAACGCCCTGCCTCGGGGCGCAGCATGCGCGGCGGGAGGCGGTAATCGCTTATGAAGGCGTCGACGACGGAAAAAATGGCCTCGCGCTGCGGCTCGTTGGTATAATCGGCGATGGCGCAAACGCGCATGCCGGCGGCTTTGGCGCTCTCCATGGCGTGCAGCGCGTCCTCGAACACCCACCACTCCTCCCGCGCGCAGCCCCCGCGGCGGGCGGCGGGGGGGAAAGAGGGGGGGTCGCTC
>CAMMGP010000201.1 GCA_946496415.1 uncultured Clostridia bacterium
TCCTTGCGCAGCGCCTTGACCGTCTCGCGGGCGATGACCTTGCCGCCGATGGCCGCCTGAATGGGAATTTCAAACAGCTGGCGGGGGATGGCGTCCTTGAGTTTTTCGGCGATGGAGCGCCCGCGGGCGTAGGCGCGGTCGCGGTGGACGATGATGGAGAGCGCGTCGCACTGTTCGCCGTTTAGGAGCATGTCCAGCTTGACAAGGTCGCTCTTCTGGTAGCCCTTGAGTTCATAGTCGAACGAGGCGTAGCCCCGCGTGCGGCTCTTGAGCTGGTCGAAAAAGTCGTAGATGACCTCGTTGAGCGGCAGATCGTAGTTGAGCAGCACGCGGCCGCCCTCGATGTACTTCATGTCGCGGAACACGCCGCGCTTGTCCTGACACAGTTCCATGATCGCGCCCACGTAGTCCTGCGGGGTGATGACCTGCGCGTCCACAAACGGCTCCTCCATCCAGCTGATCTCCTGCACGGGGGGCAGATTGGTGGGGTTGTCGATCGTCTCCACCTCGCCGTTGGTCTTGACCACCTTGTAGACCACGCTTGGCGCGGTGGTCACAAGGTCCAGGTCGAACTCGCGCTCCAGGCGCTCCTGAATGATCTCCATGTGCAAAAGCCCTAAAAAGCCGCAGCGGAAGCCGTAGCCGAGGGCCACGGAGGTCTCCGGCTCGAAGGAGAGGGCGGCGTCGTTTAAGCGCAATTTGGCCAGCGCGTCGCGCAAAGTCTCGTAGTCCGCGCCGTCGGCGGGGTAGATGCCGCAGTAGACCATCGGCAATACCGGCTTGTAGCCCGGCAGCGGCTCCTTGGCCGGCCTGTCCGCGTTGGTGATGGTGTCGCCCACGCGAATGTCGGCGATGTCCTTGATGGAGGCGGCGATGTAGCCCACCTCGCCCGCCGAGAGCGACTCCGTGGGCAGATAGCCCGCCGGCAAGAACGCCCCCACCTCGGTCACTTCAAACTCGCGCCCGCCCGCCATCATGCGGATGCGGTCACCCACTTTGACGCTGCCCGCCTTGACGCGCACGGAGGAGATGGCGCCGCGGTAGTTGTCGTAATAGGAATCGAAGATCAGCGCCTGCAAGGGCGCGTCCACATCGCCCGTGGGCGCGGGCACGCTTTGGACGATGGCCTCCAGAACATCCTCGATGCCGACGCCCTGCTTGGCCGATACCAGCGGGCAGCCCTCGGTGTCCAGCCCGATCTCGTCCTCGATCTCGTGCCTGACCACGTCCGGCTGGGCGCTGGGCAGGTCGATCTTGTTGATGACGGGGATGATCTCCAGATCATGATCCAGCGCCATGTAGACGTTGGCCAGCGTCTGCGCCTCGATGCCCTGACTGGCGTCCACCACCAGCACCGCGCCCTCGCAGGCGGCCAGCGCGCGGCTGACCTCGTAGGTGAAGTCCACGTGGCCGGGGGTGTCGATGAGGTTGAGTTCGTACTGCCGCCCATCCTTTGCCGTGTAGGGCAGGCGCACGGCCTTGGACTTGATGGTGATGCCGCGCTCGCGCTCCAGTTCCATGGAATCGAGCACCTGGTCGGTCATATCCCGAAGCTGCATCACGCCGGTCTTTTCCAGCAGGCGGTCGGCCAGCGTGGATTTGCCGTGGTCGATGTGGGCGATGATGCAGAAATTGCGAATTTTGCCTTGGTCAAATGCGGACACGTTCGTCCCTCCATCCAGAAAATGGGCCTGCGCCTTCAGTTTCCATGATAACGCATCGGCCGCCAAAATGCAAGCGCGGCGGCGTGAAGGCGGAAAAAAGGCGCGATTTTATCGTTCCTATAATCTTGACCCGTTTTTGCCCGCTTCCGGCGGCGCACGCCGGGGCACGGAGGGAAAAGTGCAAGCCGTATTTCAACAAGATTGTCTTATATTCTAAAATCTGCACGTAAAATTTCCATCTATTGCCGAAAAAATTTTCGATAATACTTGTATTATCGTTAATACTATGCTATACTGGTCTCACCCAATTATTGGAAAAGGGAGGAAATGCACACATGAAGAAACTGCTCGCCACTCTGCTCGCCCTGATGCTCGTGCTCACCGCGTCCTTTGCCTGCGCTGAGGGCCTGACCATTGGGTACAGCACCAAGACCATCACCAACGACGCCTTCCAGCTCAGCCTGCACGACGCCATCAAGGCAGCCGTCGAGGCCAACGGCGATACCTTCGTCAGCGTCATCGCCGAGAGCCAGACCGCCGTGGCCACCCAGGTCAGCCAGATCGAAGACCTGATCAACCAGGGCGTGGACGGCCTGCTGGTCAACCCCATGGATTCCAACGCCTGCATCCAGGTGCTGGAAAAGGCCAAGGAAGCCGGCATCCCCGTGGTGCTGGTCGATCAGGGCATCGAGGCCGGTCATGAGGATCTCTATGTGACCTTCATCTCCACCGACAACTTTGCCGGCGGCCAGGCCGCGGGCGAGCGCATGGCCGAAGTGCTGGGCGGCGCGGGCAACGTCATCATCGTGCGCGGCGCCAACGGCTCGCAGGCGGGCGATGATCGCGCCGAGGGCTTCAAGGCCGGCATCGAGGGTACGGGCCTCGAGCTCATCAACGAGCAGCCCGGCGACTGGGTCGTGGACAAGGCCATGCAGGTCACCGAGAACATGATCCAGGCCAACCCCGACATCCAGGGCATCTTCTGCTGCTCGGACAACATGCTGCCCGGCATCCTGCAGGCCCTGAACAACAACGACATCGAAGGCGTGACCATCATCTCCTTTGACGGCAGCGACGCCGGCATCGACATGATCAAGGATGGCAGCGTCTACGGCACTGTCGCCCAGTTCCCGGACAAGATCGGCGCCTGGGGCGTCGAGTACCTGATGAAGGCCATCAACGGCGAGAGCGAAGGCGTTGAGTCCTTCATCGACGCCGGCACCGAGATCATCGACGCCAGCAACGCCGAATAAACGCCGCAAACGCTCTGTCGCGGACGGGCCAACCCCGTCCGCGGCTTTCTAAAGACCGCGAACAAGGGGGGTCCTCCAATGCGCATTGCCAAGAAATACCGGTCGCTCCTGACCGCCGCGTGCGTGCTGGCCGCTTTTCTCATCGGCGGGTCGTTCGTGCCGAATTTCCTCAAGCCGGCCAATTTCCTCAACGTGATCCGCCAGTGTTCGATCATCGCCATCTGCGCGGTCGGCGTCACGCAGGTCATCGTCATCAAGGGCATCGACCTTTCCGTGGGAGGCAACGTCACCTTCTGCGGCATGCTGGCCGGCCTGTTGCTGGGCATGGGCGTGCCGGTGGTGGTGGCCATACTCGCGGCGCTGGCGGCGGGATTCCTGATCGGGTTGATCTCCGGCGTCCTCCACGCCTATCTGGAGGTGCCGGCCTTTATCGCCACGCTGGTCATCGGCCAGATCACGCAGGGCGCCGCCTATCTGTTCAACGATGGCCGCTCCTTCGGCGGTTTTCCGGAGAGCTATGTCTTTTTGGGCAACGGTTCG
>CAMMGP010000202.1 GCA_946496415.1 uncultured Clostridia bacterium
CGCGCCGGGGCGCAGGCGGGAGAGTTTCTGCGTGCCCGCGCCGACCACCTTGTAGACCAGCACCACCTTGCCCGCGTCCCAGTCGCAGACGCTGATGGGGCGGCGCAGGTACAGCCCTTCAATTTCCACGTTGACGAACTGCCCCGGCCGCACGATGGCCGAGGCGTCGCCCGCCAGCGTCATGCGCAGCGTGCGGTCGGCGACGCTGCTATTTTCCGTTACGGTAAACAGACCCTTTTTCATGCCGCCTCCCTATGCGTCGATGGTAGAGATGGTCAGCGTCGTCTCTTCCAGCACGTCGAGCAGTACCTTCACCGTGTCCAGCGCGGTAAACATGGTCACGTTGTTCTCCACGGCGCAGCGGCGAATCTCGTAGCCGTCGGAGAGTTGATCGAGCGAGTTCATGTCGCGCGTGTTGATGACGTAGCTGACGTAGCCCTGACGGATGGAATCGAGGATTTCCTCGCTGCCGTCGCTGATCTTCTTTTTCACGCGCGTGCGGATGCCGTGGCTCTTCAAAAACGCCGCAGTGCCGCTGGTGGCCTCGATGTTGAAGCCGAGGTTGTAGAAGCGGCGGACGAGCGGCAGCGCCTCTTCCTTGTCGCGGTCGGCGAGGGAGACGAGGATGGTGCCGTAGTTCATTACCGCCATGCCCGAGGCCTGCAGGGCCTTGTAGAGGGCGCGGGTCATGCTGTCGTCGTAGCCGATGGCCTCGCCGGTGGACTTCATCTCCGGGGAGAGGTAGGCGTCCAGGCCGGCCAGCTTGGTAAACGAGAAGGCGGGCACCTTTACATACCAGCGCTTCTTTTCCGGCGGGTAGAGGCAGGTGATGCCCTGCTCCTTGAGGCTCTTTCCGAGGATGCAGCGCGTGGCGATGTCGGCAAGCTGCCAGCCGCTGGCCTTGGAGAGGAACGGCACCGTGCGCGAGGAGCGGGGGTTGACCTCGATGACGTAAACGTTCTCCTGCGCGTCGACGATGAACTGTATGTTGTAAAGGCCGACGATGCCGATGGCCAGACCCAGGCGGCGGGTGTATTCGAGGATCGTCTCCTTGGCCCGGTCGCTCACCGAGAAGGTGGGATAGACGCTGATGGAGTCGCCGGAGTGGATGCCCGTGCGCTCGACCAGTTCCATGATGCCGGGCACGAACACTTCCCTGCCGTCGCAGACGGCGTCCACTTCCAGTTCGCGGCCGACGATGTACTTATCGACCAGCACCGGCTGCTTTTCGTTGATCTCCACGGCGTTTTTCAGGTAGGCGCGCAGCATCTCCTCGCCGGAGACGATCTGCATGGCGCGCCCGCCGAGCACGTAGCTGGGGCGCACCAGCACCGGGTAGCCGATCTCCGCGGCCACGCGCACGCCTTCTTCGATGTCGGTCACGGCCTCGCCGCGCGGCTGGGGGATGCCGAGGGACTGCATCACCTTTTCAAAGGCGTCGCGGTTTTCGGCCTTTTCGATGGCCTCAAAGTCCGTGCCGATGATGCGCACGCCGCGCTTCATCAAGGGTTCCGCCAGATTGATGGCCGTCTGGCCGCCTAGCGAGGCGATGACGCCCTCCGGCTTTTCCAGTTCGATGACGTTCATCACGTCCTCGGGCGTGAGCGGCTCAAAGTAAAGCTTGTCGCTGGTGGTGTAGTCCGTGGAGACGGTCTCCGGGTTGTTGTTGATGATGATGGCCTCGTAGCCGCTTTCCTTGATGGTCTTGACGGCGTGGACGGTGGAATAGTCGAACTCCACACCCTGACCGATGCGGATGGGGCCGCTGCCCAGCACGATCACCTTGCGGCGGTCCTCGACGATGGACTCGTTTTCTTCCTCGTACGTGGAGTAGAAGTACGGCACATAGCCGGGGAACTCGCCGGCGCAGGTGTCGATGGTCTTGTAGACGGGGAAGAGTTTCATCTCCCGGCGCAGACCAAAGACGGCGTCCTCGTCCGTGTTCCACAGTTTGGCGATGTACTTGTCGGCAAAGCCCATGCGCTTGGCCCTAATAAGGCAGTCGCGGTCGCCGGGATGGGCGGCGAGCACGCGCTCGTAATCGACCACCCTTTTCACGCAATCGAGGAAGAGCATGTCGATCTGCGTGTGGTTGCAGATGGTACTCGCGTCCACGCCGCGGCGCAGAAGCTCGGCGATGGCGAAGAGGCGGTCGTCCGTGCCGATGGAGACGTACTGAAGCAGCGCCGCGTCCGGCGTGTTGTCGAACTTGGGCATGTGCATGTGGCAAACGCCGATCTCCAGCGAGCGCACGGCCTTTAAGAAACTCTCCTCCAGCGTGCGGCCGATGCTCATCACCTCGCCCGTGGCCTTCATCTGCGTGGAGAGCTTGTTGGAGGCGGTGGCGAACTTGTCGAAGGGGAAGCGCGGCATCTTCGTCACGACATAATCCAGCGCCGGTTCGTAGCTGGCCGGCACGTTGGCCAGGCGGATCTCCGAAAGCGTCATGCCCACGGCGATCTTCGCCGAAACGCGGGCGATGGGATAGCCGCTGGCCTTGGACGCCAGCGCCGAGGAGCGGGACACGCGGGGGTTGACCTCAATGACGTAGTAGCGGAAGGATTCCGGGTCGAGCGCGAACTGCACGTTGCAGCCGCCCTCGATCTTCAAGGCGCGGATGATGCGCAGCGCCGCGTCGCGCAGTATGCCGTATTCGCGGCTGCTGAGCGTCTGGCAGGGGGCGACGACGATGGAATCGCCGGTGTGGATGCCCACGGGATCGACGTTTTCCATGCTGCAGATGGTGATGGCGGTGTCGTTGCAGTCGCGCATCACCTCGAACTCGATCTCCTTGTAGCCCTTGATGCTCTTTTCCACCAGCACCTGATGCACCGGGGAGAGTTTGAGGGCGTTTTTCATGATGGCGCGCAACTCCTCTTCATCGGAGGCAAAGCCGCCGCCCGTGCCGCCGAGCGTGAACGCCGGGCGCAGCACCACCGGGTAGCCGATGGTTTCCGCCGCGGCCACGCCCTCTTCCATGGAATGGGTGATGAGCGAGGGCAGCACCGGCTCGCCCAGTTCCTCGCAGAGTTCCTTGAACAGTTCTCTGTCCTCGGCGCGCTCGATGGAGGTACTGTTCGTGCCCAGGAGTTCCACCTGACATTCGCGCAGCACGCCCTTGCGCTCCAGTTGCATGGCGAGGTTGAGGCCCGTCTGCCCGCCGATGCCGGGCACGATAGCGTCCGGGCGCTCGTAGCGAAGAATTTTGGCCAGGTATTCCAGCTTCAAAGGCTCCATGTATACCTTGTCGGCAATGGCGGTGTCGGTCATGATGGTGGCGGGGTTGGAGTTGACCAGCACCACCTCGTAGCCCTCCTCCTTGAGGGCGAGGCAGGCCTGCGTGCCCGCGTAGTCAAATTCCGCGGCCTGACCGATGACGATGGGGCCGGAGCCGATGACGAGTATCTTGTGGATGTCTGTGCGCTTAGGCATGGTT
>CAMMGP010000203.1 GCA_946496415.1 uncultured Clostridia bacterium
TCGACGACGAGGGCGAGGTCGGCTCGCTGCGCGTCGGGCGCGCCCTGCGGGAACTGAACCGCGCCGACATCGCCGTGCTGGTGGTGGACGCGGTCACGGGCATGGCGGACGGGGACCGCGCCCTGCTCAAGCGCTTTGAGCAAAAGGGGCTTCCCCATCTCACCGTGTTCAACAAATGCGACCTACGCGCCGTTTCCTGCGGCACAGGCGAATTGGCCGTCAGCGCCCGCACCGGCGAGGGCGTGGAGGCGCTGAAGGAAGCGCTCGGCCATCTCGTTGAGAAGGGGAGCGAGCGAAAGCTGCTGGGCGACCTGCTGGAGGCGGGCGATCTTATCGTGCTGGTTACGCCCATCGACGCTTCCGCCCCCAAGGGGCGGCTGATCCTGCCGCAGGTGCGCGCCATCCGCGACATACTCGACGCCCACGCCGCCTGCGCCGTCGTCCAGCCGCAGGAATTGCCGGCTCTCCTTGCAAAGGCGGGCAGGCCGCGCCTCGTTATCACCGATTCGCAGGCATTCGGAACGGTCAAGGGCATGGTTCCCGAGGACGTGCCGCTGACGTCGTTTTCCATACTCTTCGCCCGCTTCAAGGGCGTGCTGGAAAGCGCCGTGCGCGGGGCGGAGGCCGTTTCCGTGCTGCGAGACGGCGACAAGGTGCTTATCTGCGAGGGCTGCACGCACCACCGCCAGTGCGAGGACATCGGCACGGTGAAACTGCCCGGCTGGATACGGCGCTTTACCGGCGCGGAGCCGCAGTTTGCGTTCACCTCCGGCGGGGATTTCCCGGACGACCTTTCTTCTTACAAACTCATCGTCCACTGCGGCGGCTGCATGCTCACCGAGCGCGAGATGCGCTATCGCCGCGGTCTCGCCGCCGACAGCGGCGTGCCCTTCACCAACTACGGAACGCTCATCGCCCACATGAACGGCATCCTCCGCCGCAGTTTGGAGCCGTTTCCGGAATTTGCGAAAAAGGGATAAAAGCAGTGGCGGCGCAAAAACTCGCGCCGCCGCTGTCTTTGGGTTTACGCGCGCCGCAGCACGCGGCTGTACAGCCTGTCCGCCTTGGCTTCCCGCGCGACGGCCAGCTCCCCGGACTGCACCATGTCCTCGATGCGCATGGCCAGCCAGCCGTCGCTGACGCCGAGGGCGTATCTGCCGAGCAGGTCGCCAAGGAGCCGCCCTTCGCGAAATTCCCGCGAGGCTTCGGCGAGCGCGCGGCGGATGGAAAAATCGTAAGCGTCCTCCGGCAGGCGGCGCAGTCGATCGAGTTCCTCCCGCGAAGGTTCGGAGCCGTCCTCGTTGCGGGCGATGACGCCAATAGCGCCGCCGCGATACCTGCCCTCGCCATAGCGCTGCGCCAGCTTCAGCGCGCCGCAGGCGCTTTCCGAAAAGACGATCTCCAACATGGGCAGTCCTTTCCCGCCGCCCCATGCGGCGCTTCGAAAACGGGCGGGCCTTTCGCTGGAACTGCGAAGGGCCCGCCCCTGTTGTGCCGCGCAGGCGGCTCAGCTGTCTTTTTCCGTAAAGGTGGGAACGCCCGAACCGGACCCGCCGGAGGAGGAACCGCCGCCCGAACCGGAGCCGGAACCGGAGCCGCCGCTTGTGGAGGGCTTGGTCTGCTCGTACCAGTCGGCGCCGCCGGGAGTGAAGCCGTCGTCCGTGGACGAGCCTTCGTTCGAGCCATCTTCTTCGCCTTCACCAGACTCGCCATTGTTCAGTTCCTCCGGCGTGGCGGTGGTGGCGGGGCCGACATAGCCGGGCTCGCCGGCGTTGACGCTGGCGGTGGCGCCGTCGGCAAAGGCGTAGGTGATGGTCTCGTTGGTCGGTTCATAGATGATGACCGCGTCGCCGCCGCCGGAGAGCACGGCGTACGCCTCGGGCTCATACATGGTGCGCTCGCGGCCGCCAAGGGCGTTGTAGTAACTCAGATCGCCGTCGGTGTAAATCGCCACGCCGCCTTCCATGGGGTAGAAACCCCAATCGTAGCTGTCGAGCATGCGCAGGTTCTGCTCGCTCTCCAGATCGTAGCGGTAGAGTTTGCCCTCCATCCACTCGCGGGAGGCGTCGCCCATGACGTAGCTGTCGGAAAGGTTATGGAAGTAGAGCGCGCCGTCGCAGTAGCGAAGATCCTCGATGCCGGCCTTGATCACCAGAGAGGATTCGCCCGTGGACATGTTCATGCGGTAGAGGCAGCCGCCCTCGGCCGTCAAAGAGCCGTTGCCCAGCAGGGAAGCCGTCTGATAGGGCATCATATCGCTGCCGGAGATGTAATAGACGGTATCGCCGACGATGACATAGTCCAGCATCGCCGTACCGGAAAGCAGCGTGCACTGGCCCGTGGCGGGATAGATGACGTTGAGCTGGTTATCAATCAGCGCGTAGAGATTGCCTCCATAATAGGAAAGCGCGCTGACGGAACTGCCCAGCGGAAAGGTGTAGACCTCCGAGCGCGTGCTGTCGGTATTGCGGCGCATCAGCGTGGCGGTGCCGTTGTTGACGCGCAGAAAATAGAGCAGGTCGCCCGCGGGCACGAGATCGGAAATCGAGCCGGCACTCTCCACGCGCACGCTCGCGCCGCCCGCGCGGGGAATGCGCATGAGCACCTTGTCCGAGCCATCGTTCGTCACCACGTACAGGTCGGTATCCGTGCGCGCGGAAAGATCGCCGCGCACGGAACTTTCGCCGCTGCCGGTGAGGCCCAGCGCGTCTGTCACGCCCTCCGCCCACGCCGGGGCGCAGGCACACAAGGCGAAAATCAAGATCAACGCCAACAACTTGCGCATGTTCCGTCCTCCTGTGCATCCGTGTGCTATGTATCCACGTATGATTATACCACATATATGCCGGAAAATTGCGACAGCGCTGTAACGATGCCATGTTGACATTTTGAAGCGCGCGTGGGATAATAAGACAAATCCACGCGCGGGAGGAACCGCATGGCCTACGCCGATCTGCACATCCATTCCACCGTTTCCGACGGCACGCTCACGCCGGAGGAAATTGTTCGCCTCTGCCGGGAAAACGGCGTGGGGGCGCTCAGCGTGACCGATCACGACGCCGTGGAGGGCACGCTGCGCGCCGCGCCGCTGGCCCGCGCGGCGGGGCTTCTGTACGTCTGCGGCGTGGAGATCGACACGCTCTGGGAGGGGCGGGACGTACACGTTCTCTGCTACGGGGCGGACTTTACAAACGCGGCGCTGCTATCCTGCATCCGCGAGGCCCGCGCGCGCATGGACAAGATGAGCGACACGCTGCTAACGCGCATGCTGGGGGACTTTCCCGCCCTCAGCGTCGGCGAGTACGCCGCCTTCGAGCGCGACGCGGCGCTGGGCGGCTGGAAGATGCTCCATTACCTGATGTTCAAGGGCGTTACGCGCTCAATGACCGACGGCATGCGCTTTTACGCGCAGTACGGCGTG
>CAMMGP010000204.1 GCA_946496415.1 uncultured Clostridia bacterium
GGATGAAGGCGCCGGACAGGCCGCCCACGTGGGAGGAGGCCATGACGCCGCCCTTTTTCACCGCGTCGTTGAGCAGCGCCAGCGCCGCCGTGGTGCCGTGCGTGCCGCAGACCTCCAGCCCCATCTCCTCGAGGATCTCCGCCACCGAGTCGCCTACCGCCGGGGTGGGGGCGAGGGAGAGGTCGACGATGCCAAAGGGCACGCCCAGCCGCCGCGAGGCTTCGCGGGCCACCAGTTGGCCGATGCGGGTGATGCGGAAAGCCGTGCGCTTGACCGTCTCGGCCACCACGTCGAAGGGCTCGCCCTGCACGTCCTCCAAGGCGCTCTTGACTACGCCCGGGCCGCTGACGCCCACGCTGATGGCGGCGTCGCCCTCGCCGGGGCCATGAAATGCGCCGGCCATGAAGGGATTGTCCTCCACGGCGTTGGCAAAGGCCACGAATTTGGCGCAGCCGAGGCCGTCATTGTCCCTGGTCAGTTCGGCGGTCTTTTTGATCGCCTTGCCCAGAAGCGCCACCGCGTCCATGTCGATGCCGGCGCGCGTGGAGGCCACGTTTACCGACGAGCAGAGAAAGCGCGTGGCGGCAAGCGCCTCGGGAATGGACTCGATCAGCCGGCGATCGGCGTCGGTCATGCCCTTCTGCACCAGCGCCGAGTAGCCGCCGATGAAGTCCACGCCGGTCGTTTTGGCCGCGTCGTCCAGCGCCCGCGCCAGCGGCACAGGGTCGTCCACGCCGCCGGCGATGAGTGCCGCCGGGGTCACGGAGATGCGCTTGTTGACGATGGGCACGCCGAACTCGCGCTCGATTTCCTCGCCCACAGCCACCAGATGTTCGGCCTTGCGGGCGATGCGGTCGTAAACGCGGCGGCAGAGCGCGCCGATGTCGTCGCTGACGCAGGGAAACAGGGAAATACCCATGGTGATGGTGCGCACGTCGAGCTTTTCGCGGTCGATCATGCGCAGCGTATCAAGAATTTCAGAAGTCTGGATCATCGCGTTCTCCCTCAGATCTGGTGCATGGCCTCAAAGATTTCGCTGCGCTGCACGCGAATCTGCAGCCCCAGTTCCTCTCCAAGGCGCGCAAGGCGGTCGGAAAGCTGGTCAAAGGCGCAGTCCGGCGAAGAGATGTCCGCCACCAGCACCATGTTGAAAAGCCCCGATAAGACCGTTTGGGAAATGTCGACGATGTTGGCGTCGCACTCGTACAAAACGGCGCTGACTTTGGCGATGATGCCCTTGCGGTCATAGCCCAGCACGGTGACGACGGCCTTTTTGGATTCGCTCATGTTGGCCTCCCTTTCAACACATATGGCGCTCCCCCGGCCCCAAGGCGCAGGGTTACGCCAATTTGCTGCTTGTAAGAGTTATGTAACTGTTTGCTCCCGAAGAGAGCGGCTTTTGCCACAAAATCGCTGTTTCGAGGACTTTTGTCGCGAAAATCGGAGGAATCCCCAGGATTTTCCAGCCGACTTAACCAAAGAAAAACGGGCTGAACGCCATTTTCCAACAAAACCTTCGGTTACATGGAAACTCAGTCTGCAAATTCGTCGTCCTCTCTGGGCGGTTCGAGCGGCGCTTCGCGCCCCTCAAAGGCAAAAAAGCCATCGAACGCGCCCGGTTGATGCGCCAGCGCATGCAGCTGTTCACGGCTCAGCGGCGCGGTCAGGCCCAGGCAATCGCGACAGTGCCGCCCACACTGAGGGCAGACACAGCCGAGTTCCGGGCCGTCGGCATGCACCATGTAAGCGCCGCAATCCGGGCACCCGCAACGCATAGACATCCCTCCGGGTCATTCAATGCAATATTCGACAAGCGCGCGCCATTTCCTGCTTCAAAGACGCCGTTTTTCAAACTTTTTTTCGCGATTTTGCCCCGGCGCGGGGGAAGCGCCGGGGCGGTGCGTCAATTTGTGTAAAGATCCATGTACAGCGCGATCAGCTGCGGATAGTAGGTGGCGTTGTACATGTAGCGGCCCTCCTCGTGCGCGGAGACGTGGGCATAGATGCTGTACGTCTCGCCGAGCATGGGCGTGCCGAAGTTCGAGTCGTTGACGAGGATCACCAGCTGTTCGCCATCGCCGCTAATGTCCATCACCATGCGCTCCTCGCCGTCCTCCTCGATGATGTCGACGATCTTGCCCACGCAGAGGAACACGCGATCCTGCCACTGGGCATAGAGGCGCACGAGTTGATCGTAGTTCTCCCTGAGCGGCCAGGCGGCGGCGGAATAGTTGGCCAGCGTCGGCGTGTAGTTGACGTCGAAGTGTATCTCGGCGTCGGCGCGCCCGTCCATGGTGGCGCGGAAGCGCACGGTGTTCTCGCCGATGTATTCAAGGTCGGTGAGGAACTCGAAGTCGCCGGTTTCCATATTGATGTAGAGACTTTCCTCCACATAGGGGGTATCGACCTCTATATACGCGCCCGGCTCGCAGCTGCCGGAAATGAGCATCTGGCGCGAATCGGTTTCGTTGCGCACGGAGGTGTCCAACTCCACTTCAATCTCCAGCTGCGCGCGGTAGATGGTCACGTCGCGGCGGGTTTCCACGTGGTTGGGCGTGCGCACGAGTATGGAAATGATATTGTCGCCGATGGGATAGACGTTGACGTTGGCCGACAAAAGGCCGCTGCGGTCCACCACGTCGGTGACGTCCTCGCCGTTGACCAGCACGGTACTGCCGGGAACCACCTGCACCTCCAGCGGGTATACGGAGGTATACACGGTCAGATTGTCCTCCGCGGGGCTGAGCACTTCCACGGGCGATTGCGGCGGGGCGATGGTCAGGTCGATGGTGGGCAACTGCGTGCGCGCGCCGTTTTCGGCGATCAGCACCGGCGAAAGGCTCACTTCAGCGCTTTCCACCTGCGTCAGATCCTGCCCGGCGAACCAGTCGCTGTCGGCCACCTCCACGCGGGCGACGTTGCCGGCCACCGCGGTGGAGCGCTGCAATTCGGGGATGAAGATCTGGTCGCCGTCCTCCGCAAAGAAATTGATGGCGTGCGCCATGCGGCCGTCGTCCAGCGTGATCTCGCTGACCACGGGCGTGCGCTCGCCGCGCGCGTAAAGGCGCTCGATCTGGTAATCCTCCATCCAGAAAGTCAATTTGTAAATGGCGAAGCCGATGACGAATATGGCGATCGCCGCGCCCAGCACAAAGAGGATCGCGCGCACAAGGCGGCGGTCCCAAAAACTTTGCGGCGCGTCGGATTCGATGTGCTCGGGAAGCGGCTGGCCGCACGAGGGACAGATGACGTCCGAGGGGCCGAGCGGCTTGTGGCAATAGGGACACTTCAAATGAGGAAACCTCCAAGGTCAAATTTTACCGCCTACATTATACTATATTTTCCCGCAAATTGCATCTCCTCGCGGGGGAATTTCATATTTTTACCCCATGTTCTATCGACAATCGCCCAACTTATG
>CAMMGP010000205.1 GCA_946496415.1 uncultured Clostridia bacterium
AGCGGCAGCGTACAGCCGATGGCCTTGGCGACGATGACGGTGATGTACACCGCCACGGCGATGGTGAGGGCGGTGGGGATGCGCTGGGCGATGGTCGCGTCCATATCGCCGAGCCAGAAGGTGTAGAGCGCGAACGTGACCAGCGATAGCACCGCGCCGACGATGAGGCCGACGCGCACCTCCTTCCAGAGGAGCTTGAAGATGTCCTTCAGTTCCACCTCGCCGAGGGCGAGACCGCGGATGGTCAGCGTCGAAGCCTGCGAGCCGCAGTTGCCGCCCGCGCCCATCAGCATGGGGATGCAGGCGGTGAGCACCACGCCGAAGGCCGAGGTCTTGAGCGCGTCCTCGTAGTGGGTGATGATCATGCCGGTGAAGATGGCGGAGATCATCAAAAACAGCAGCCACGGCATGCGGTTCTTGGCCAGCGTGAGAACGCCGGTCTTGAGGTATTCGTCCTCCGAGGGGAGCATGGCGGCCATTTTTTCAAAGTCCTCGGTGTTCTCCTCTTCGATGACGTCGACGATATCGTCGATGGTGATGATGCCGATCATGCGCTCCTCGTGATCGACCACGGGGATGGAGATGAGGTCGTACTTGCGCACGGTGTCGGCGACGAGTTCCTGGTCGTCGGTGGTGTGGACGCAGACGAACTGCTGGTTCATCAGCGTTTCCACCTTTACATCGTCCTGCGCCAGCAGCAGCTTGCGCAGCGGCAGCGTGCCGAGCAGTTTGCGCTGCGCGTCGAGCACGTAGAGCGTGTAGATCGTCTCCTTGTCAAGGCCGGTGCGGCGGATCTCCGCCATGGCCTCGCCCACGGTGGTACCCACGTGCAGTTCCATGTACTCGATGGTCATAATCGAGCCGGCGCTGTTTTCCGGGTAGCGCAAAAACTGGTTGATGAGGGCGCGCTTCTGCGCGTCGCAGCCCTTCAAAACGCGCTTGACCACGCCCGCGGGCAACTCTTCCAGAAAGTCCACGGCGTCGTCGATGAACATATCGTCCACCAGGCGCACGGCTTCGTTATCGTCCATGGCCTCGATGACGCGCTGGCGCTGGTCGGCGTCCATATAGGCAAATACGTCTGCCGCGATGTCCTTGGGCAAAAGCCTAAACACCATCAGCATTTTTTCATTGTCAAGTTCCTCCATGTACTCGGCGATGTCCACCTCGTTGAGCATGGAAAGCGCGCCGCGCAGTTCGCCCTTGCGGCCTTCTGCCACAAGCTTATCCAGGCGCGCGCGAATCTTTTCAAAATCCATCGGCTTCATCCTCCCTCCGTTTGTTCAGAAACGCGCGAAAACAGCACACCGCCTCTGGACGTGCTGTGCTTGCGACGTTTCGACAGATGTTTGAGAATGACGGCCTTCCGGGAAGGGTCAGTCCGCGGCAGGGCGGACGGATCGACTTCGGGGAACGCCTTCACTGGACACACATCTAGCGCCGTCGTCCACGCCTTGCCACCTCCCGGGATCAGAATGGATGCAGGAAATTCCTACCCCTTTATCATAGCCCCGCGGCCGCGAAACGTCAACCCCTCTCAGGAAAAATTTCTTCGCTTCAGAGGAATTAACGCAAATCGCCGCCACATGGGATTGACATATGTTCCCCGGCATGGTTAGAATATAGGATGTGATTTTTTGACTTGACTTGGAGGAAGGCACATGCTGCACCCGGAGCTTTCGGCGGAAGTGGCGCGCAGGCGCACGTTCGCCATCATCTCCCACCCGGACGCGGGCAAGACCACGCTGACGGAAAAACTGCTGCTCTACGGCGGAGCCATCCGCCAGGCCGGTTCGGTCAAGGCGCGCAAGGCCGCCCGCCACGCCACCTCGGACTGGATGGAGATCGAAAAGCAGCGCGGCATTTCGGTGACCTCCTCGGCGATGCAGTTCGACTTTGACGGCTTCCGCATCAACATACTGGATACGCCCGGCCATCAGGACTTTTCCGAGGACACCTACCGCACGCTGGTGGCCGCGGACAGCGCCGTGATGCTCATCGACAACGCCAAAGGCGTGGAGGAGCAGACCATCAAGCTGTTCAAGGTGTGCCGCATGCGCTCCATCCCCATCTTCACCTTCGTCAACAAACTCGACCGCGCCGGGCGCGACCCGTTCGAGTTGATGGAGGAACTGGAGAACGTGCTGGGCATCCGCTCCTGCCCGGTCAACTGGCCCATCGGCATCCACGGCGATTTTCAGGGCGTCTACCACCGCGACACGCGCGTGGTGGAACTCTACCGCGGCGGCGACCACGGGCAGAGGCAGGTGGAAGTGGAGACGATCGCGCTGGACGACCCCCATCTTCCCGAGGCCATCGGGCAGAGTTATTACGATAAACTGTTGGAGGACGTGGAACTGCTGGACGTGGCCGGCGATCCCTTCGACCTGGACATGATCCTCGAAGGCAAGCTCACCCCCATGTTCTTCGGCTCGGCGAGCAACAACTTCGGCGTGGAGCCGTTTTTGAAGCGCTTCCTCTCCTACACGAAGTCGCCCACGCCGCGCGTTTCCGACCACGGCCCCATCGAGCCGACGGACGAGAAGTTCACCGGCTTCATCTTCAAGATACAGGCCAACATGAACCCCGCGCACCGCGACCGGCTGGCGTTCATGCGCGTGTGTTCCGGCGTGTTTGAAAAGGGCATGACCGTGTGGCACTCCTCCTCGGGCGAAAAGGTCAAGCTGGCGCAGCCGCAGCAGTTCATGGCGCAGGAACACGAGACGGTGGAGACCGCCTACCCCGGCGACATCATCGGCCTGTTCGACCCCGGCATCTTCCGCCTGGGCGACACGCTTTGTACCGGCGCGCCCGTGCGCTATCAGGGCATTCCCCTGTTCGCGCCGGAGTTCTTCTGCCGCGTCAGCCCCGAGGACTCGATGAAGCGCAAGCAGTTTTTGAAGGGCATCTCCCAGCTTTCGCAGGAGGGCGCCATCCAGACCTTCAAGCGCCCCAACATCGGCCGCGAGGAGATGATTGCCGGCGTGGTGGGCGTGTTGCAGATGGACGTGCTGGAATACCGCCTAAAGAGCGAGTACGGCGTGAACATACTGCGCGAGAACCTGCCCTTCCGCTTCGTGCGCTGGATCGTTCAGACCCCGAAGCCGCCGGACAAATTGCGGCTGACCTCCACCACCGTGCCCGCCATCGACCGCGCCGGACGCGACGTACTGATGTTTGAAAACGAGTGGTCCATCCGTCTGGCCTGCGAGAACAACGAGGGCCTCGTGCTCGCGGAGACTGCCGACCGCATGACCGCCGACGACCTTGTGTGACAAAGGAGTTTTATCCGTGAACATCGTAAGAGACGACATTCGCAACATCGCCATCATCGCCCACGTGGACCACGGCAAAACCACGCTGGTGGACGAGATGCTCAAGCAGGGCGGCGTGTTCCGCAAAAACCAGC
>CAMMGP010000206.1 GCA_946496415.1 uncultured Clostridia bacterium
TTTTCCCATGGTATCCTCTCCTTTCAACGAAGCGCCGCCAGGGCCTCTTCCCCGGCGGCGCGAACTTCGACGATGCCATTATAGCACATTCCTGACTGACTTTGACTGTTGTCTTCTTGCCATTTGCCGACACGCCCTCAGGCGCAGTCATCCGCGCCCCAGGCGTGGGCAAAAGCGGCGAGTGCGGCGGCGTGCAGCCGATAGACCTGCCGCTGTTCGTAGCCCATTGCCCGTCCGATGCGCTCCCACCTCCAGCCGTCCATGTAGCGCCAGCGCAGCAGATCCTGAAAACGCTGATCCTTCAGCGCGGCGATGGTCGCGTCGATAGCGCGCGTGAGATCCACATATTCGTCGATCTGCGCGTCCAGATCGCGCGTGAGATCGACGATCTTCGACACGTATTCCTCCACGGACGACGTGCGCCTCTGGCCGCCGCCCGGCAGGGAACGCAGCCGCGCCCGCTGCCCCTCCGCCAGTTCGCGGTAGCGCTGCAAACGCTCCCGCATGCCCTCGATGCGCGCGTCCTTGCGCGCAAGCTGCAAAAGAACTTCCTTGGCTGTCATGCCTGTTTTCCTCCTTTTGTCACGTTTCGTGACATACCGGCGAAAAAAATATCCTCCACCGGCACGCCGTAGTAGTCCGCAAGCCGCACCTTCACCTCGTCGCGGGCGATGCGCTTCCCTGTCTCGTACATGCAGAGGGCGGAAAAGCTCACGCCCACCGCCTTTGCCACCTCCTCGCGCCGCCGCGCCCCGCGCAGGGAAACAAGCCGTTTCCCGATCTTGCGCGCGTCCATAGTATCCCTCCTTTTGTCACGTTTCGTGACTATTACTATACGCGCTTTTGCTGTCCATGTCAATACATGGCGCGCCTTCTCGTGAAATTTTGTTCACGTTTCGTGACATTGCGCTTGATTTTGTTCACGTTTCGTGATATTCTAAAGGCGGGAGGAATGTTCATGAACACATTGGGCGACCGCATACGCATCCTGCGCTCGGGGCGGGCGCTGACGCAGCAGGCTGTGGCCGAGGCGCTGGGCGTCTCCCGCTCGGCCGTGGCCATGTGGGAAAAGGACGAGCGCGAGCCGGATCTGGAAACGCTTGCGCAGCTGGCGAAACTGCTGGACGTGCCGCTTTCGGCGCTGGTGGAGCGCAAAGAAGCGCCCATGCCTGAAAACCTGCGCCCCGTGCGCGCGCGGCGCATACCGCTGCTGGGAGCCATCGCCGCGGGCGAGCCGATCTTCGCCGAAGAAGAGCACGAGACATACGTGGACGTGGGCGACAGCGTGCGGGCGGACTTCGCCCTCGAAGTCCACGGCCGGAGCATGGAACCCGTCTACAGGGACGGCGACGTGGTCTACATCCGCAGCCAGAACGACGTGCTCGACGGGCAGGTAGCCGCGGTGGTGATCGACGATTCGGCCACCCTCAAGCGCGTCTATCATCTGCCCATCGGCGTGCAGCTGATGCCCATCAACCCCGATTGCGCGCCCATGCTCTTCACCGCGGAAAACAGCGGCAGCGTGCGCATCCTTGGGCTGGCGGTGGGCTATTTCCGCAAAACGGTCTGACCCGCGCCCCGTCAAAGCGCATTTTCTTTGCGCAGACGTAAAAAAATGATTGACAAAGTACACCAAATTCCTTATAATAGAAACACGCGAAAAGCACAGAGAAATGTATAAATATTAATTATTTCGGCCGCAATGGCCGCGAGCCGTATCTTTCGTATTGTATGCCTGGCGGACGGACGTCCGCTAAATATAAGGAGGTTACACTATGAAAAAGGCACTTGTCCTGGTTCTGGCGCTGGCAATGCTGCTGGGCTGCACCGCGATGGCGGAAGGCAATCTCATCGGCTACACCTGCATGGACGGCACCAACCCCTTCTTCGTGACGCTCGAGGGCGCGATCCGCGAAGTCGTCGAAGCGCATGGCGACGAGCTGATCTCCCTTGACCCGCAGAACAGCAACGAGAACCAGATCTCCCAGATCGAGGACCTGATCTCCCGCGGCATCTCGGCCATCTTCCTCAACCCCGTCGATCGTGACGGCGTCATCGCCGGCCTCGACCTGCTCAAGGAAGCGGACATCCCGATCTTCGGCTTTGATACCGAGGTCGCCGACATGAGCTATCTCGTCAGCTATGCCGGCTCTGATAACTACAACGCCGGCTACGTCTGCGGCGTGGACCTGGTTGAGAAGTGCCCGGACGGCGGCGACATCATCGTGCTGGATTCCCCGACGATGCAGTCCGTCGTGGACCGCACCGACGGCTTCCTCGCGGCGCTCGAGGAGCTCGCCCCCGGTAAGTTCAACGTGGTCGCCCAGATCGACTCCCAGGGCAATCAGGAGCAGGGCAACCTCAACGGCACCGACGCTCTGACCGCCAACCCCGACGCCATCGCCATCTTCGGCGGCAACGACCCGACGGCTCTGGGCGCCTACGCGGCGGCTGAGGCGGCCGGTTCCGACGCCCTGATCTACGGCGTGGACGGCTCCCCCGACGTCAAGGCTCTGGTCGCTGAGGGCGGCATGACCGGCACCGGCGCGCAGTCCCCGATCAACATCGGCAAGACCATCGCCGAGGTCTACTATCAGTGGCTCGACGGCGAGGAGGTCGAGGAGCGCTATCCCATCGAGACCTTCATGATCAACGCTGACAACGTCGCCGAGTACGGCACGGACGGCTGGCAGTAAGCCGAAACACGGCTCTGACCCGCACACGGCTGTAAACAGGCAATGAGGAAAGGGGCTTTGTTCGTCAGGGCAAAGCCCTTTTCGAAGTTTTGAATGCGCGAGGAGGCCCTGCCGTCCGGCAGAGAGCGCCGCGTCCGGCGGCACGGCTTGCCGGACGATAGGGCCTGCTCCTCAGGCGCGCCGCGCGGCGCGCTCATGAAGAAGAAACGGTGGTGAAACGCGGTGAGCGAGTATTTGCTCGAAATGAAAAACATCTGCAAGTCGTTCCCCGGCGTCAAAGCCCTGCAGAATGTGGACTTCCAGCTCAAATCCGGCGAGATCCACGCGCTGCTGGGCGAGAACGGCGCGGGCAAGTCGACGCTGATCAAGGTGCTTGGCGGCATCTACATCGCCGAGGAGGGCACGATCCTCATCGACGGCAAGGAAGTGGCCATCACGGGCGTCAACTCCGCGCGCGCCAACGGCATCTCCATCATCCATCAGGAACTGGTGCTGGTGCCGTACATGACGGTGGCGGAAAACATCTTCCTGGGCCGCGAGCCCATGGGCTCCTTCGGCGTCAACAAATCCAAGATGAGCGCCGACGCCCAGAAGATGCTCGACCGCTTTGACCTGGGCATCGACGCCGATTCCCTGATCGCCGACCTGAGCATCGCCCAGCAGCAGATGGTGGAGATCGTCAAGGCCATCTCCTTCAACTGCCGCATACTGGT
>CAMMGP010000207.1 GCA_946496415.1 uncultured Clostridia bacterium
CGGCGTAGAGGCTCTTGCGTCTGAGGAGGCGGTCGACCTCTCCGGGTTCAAAGATGCAATTCGTCTCCCAGCGCGGGAATCGCCGCAGGTTCTCGTACATGAGTTGTTTGAGTTGCCGCTTGTCCTCCACGCGCTGCAAGTCCTTCGCTGTTTTCATCAAACGACCTCCTTCCGCAAGCGTTCCTCCCGTTCCGGATGGAAACGGATCTGCTTTGGCCTCCTTCGCGCTGCGCGCACAGCATTTTGACCGTATATTTATAATTTTATAACGTAAAAGCCTGCCTGTCAAGCGCGGCCATGGTCTTGACACAGAAAAGAGCGGAACGGCACACAGCCGTCCCGCTCGGGAGAGGTGTTTTTCAGTCGGATCCGATCGCGTTTGTACAGGCGAAGCGGAGCGTGCAGGTCAACATGTGCCCGTCCTCGACGACGCGCAGGCGCAGCGTCTGTTCCTCGCCATCGAGCACTTCTCCGCCTTCATAGTCAAAAAACGCCAACAGCGGAGGCTCATAAGCGGAGCGCGCAAAGGCCAGCGAAGCGTCGAACGTGTCTGGAAAGATGCCCATTCCGGCGTCAAGGTAGAAATAACCGCCGTCAAGATAGTCCTCCGCGTGCACGCGCAATCCATCCGTCGTCTCCGCGGAAATGCGGCCGATGGTGGCGTAGTCGTTTCCCCGGTTTTCGTACAGACAGAATTCGCAGCCATCGCCGCCAATCTCTCCTTCGATTTTGTTGGAAGAGAGTTCGGGACTGCCGCTGCTGTACCAGGCCACGGACAGGCCCTCTTCCGTGGGGGCAAGGCGCACTTCGCCCGACGCCAGGCCGAGCAGCATTTGGCTAAGCTGCGCGCGGTCGATGCCCAGCCGTTCCATCGCCGCATCGGAATCCGGGCTGTACAGCGCGCGCACGAAGGGCATGGCCACTTCGCGAAGGTTCAGGCGCACCGTATCGCCCTCCTCAAGCGCAGAGGCATTTCGCACGATGAGGGCGACAAGATCGTCCAGCCAACTGGCGCTGGCTAAGGAAAGCATTTCCGCCTCCGTCGGGATCAGATTCATCTCCCAGCGCCCGCCGCGCAGCGCATCCTCCGCGCGGAGGATGCCGTCGCCTGTCAACGTCAGCGTATAGCGCGCGCAGGTGGCGCCATCGAAAGCGTCGCGCGCTTCCAGCGTGCCGTGCAGCAGTTCAGTGGGCGCGTCCCTCTGCGGGCCAAAGCCGGAGAGCGCGGTCATCATAATCATCGGGTCGGGCAGTTCCAACTCGCCTTCCAGTTCCATGCCGTAGCCGCTCGTGGGCGCGGCGCTGAACTTGAGCGCGCTTTCCTCGGCGCCGGAGATCATTTCCACGGAGAAGGCGTAGGCAAGTTCCACGCCGTCCTCGTCGATGGTGAACGTACCTTCCAGCGTTTGAGAGCGCGCGTCCGCATCGTCCGCAGCGGGATCAGGTTCGTCCTGTGCATGCCTTTCTGCGTGGTGTTCCCCGTCGCGGCGAGGCTTGAGGCCGGAAAACTCGTCCGTTTCTTCTTCCGCATCGGGCCACCAGTCTATGCTGGATGAAGCGTTCGTATCAGACGGCTCGGCCTTTTCATCCGCAGGTTTGGCCTCCGAGACGTCCTGGGCATCTTCCGGGTGCTGCGGCTCTGCCGGCGTCGTTTCGGCCGCATCGCGGCGGGGCTTGAGGCCGGAGGACGCTTCCGCCTCGGGCGCGGCGGGGACATCCGGCGTTTCCTTCGCCGGCTCCTCTTCGCGCGTGGAAGGCGCTGCCGGCAAATCATCCGCCTCCGACTCGGACAGTGCGGCCGGAGCGTTCGGGGTTTCCACCGCGTCGCGGCGGGGCTTGAGGCCGTCGGCGCAGGCGACGCTGGTCAGCAGGACAAGGGCCATGAGGAGGGCTAACAATCGCTTCATCGGGCGTTCTCCTTTCATCCGTCCATCATATGGCGCTCGCGCCGTCTTCAGCGCGTTCTTTGGCCACGGCGGGGAAAGGCGCGGCGCGCAGGGGCGTCTCTCTTTCCCCCATTCATCCTCATTATATTCTTTTTTGTAATCTTTGTCAATCAAACGCAATATTTTATTTCCGTTTTACGATAAAATAAGCGCGCCCTTGCGGACGCGCTTCCCCATCCCATTCCCCACGGCTCCCCTTGCCGTTTGATGGTTTTCCTCACGCCGCTTCCGGCGCTTCCTCTACTGCCGGAGGCTCGGTAACCGGCGGCTGCGTTGCCGGTATCTCCGTGGCCTCGGGCGCGTCGTGCTGATGATCCCCTCCATCGCAGAGGTAACCGCCGCAGACCGCGCACTGGGCATGCTGCGAGGCTTCATAGCCCTCCGCGCAGGCAAAGTGCTTGCCGCAGGGCGCGGCGCTGTGGTCTTTGCCATCGCAGTTGTAATGATCTTCTATGCCGCAGGAGGCGGAAGTATGATCGCCGTCCTCATTGGCATGGTGCTTGCCGCAGGCGGCCAGGGCGTGATCCTTGCCATCGCAGAGATAGCCGCCGCAGGCGGGGCACTGGGCGTGCTTTTCTTCCTCGCCATAGACTTCGCAGCCGCGATGGCCGCAGGCCAGCTCCTTGTGGTCGCCGTGCTCCTTATAGCACCAGAGTTTGCCGCACTTGATGCAGCGGGTGTGGCTGTTGGAGTGCGAACAGGTGTAATACTGGCCACAGCCGCCGTTCTCCGGGTCGCAGTAGTGCTCGGGATCGCCCATGCACTGGGTGTGACCCTCCTCGCAGAACTCGCTGATGAGGGTGTGGTGCTTTGCGGAGCCGTCGTCCGGCCGGCCGCAATGGGGGCAGACGCTGACGCTGGAGCCCACGGTATCGCTCGCGCCATAGTCGCGCGTGCCGTCCGCAGCCCAAATGCGCACCGCACAGCCCTCGGCCACGCTGGGCGCGTTCTCGGCGAAGCTGCCGGTGACGATGGCAAAGCCCTCATCAGCTTCCAGCTCCACGAGCGTTTGTAGGCCGACGCTGAAGGCAAGGCCGCCCTGCTGGGTGCTGGAAACGGCAAGCGCTTCCTCGCCGCCATCGAGCGTGATGGCCGGCTCCAGCGCCGAGGCAAAGCGTTCAAAGGCGGCGATGCGCTCCGCGCTCGTGCCGGACGCGCCGCCAAACAGATCCATGGCCTCCTCGCCGTCGCCCGCGCCGACGAGCGCGTAGCTGTAAGCGCCGTTCTCTTCCTCGCGGGCGATGAGCACATAGCGGTTTCCCGGCGTGAGCGCCTGCGCGCTTACGAAGATAGACGTCGGGCCGTCCGCGCCGCCAATGGCGGATTCGCAAAGGGCCGCGCCGCCCAGCGCCAACAACAACACAAGACAGAGACAGAGCAGTTTTTTCATTGTTTTCCACCTCCAGTTGTCCCCAACCACAATATGGCATATTGCTCTG
>CAMMGP010000208.1 GCA_946496415.1 uncultured Clostridia bacterium
TGTCTTGCGGGCTTTCTCAACGCTCTGTCAGTCTGTTGACTTTGTCAACATCCTGCGCGCGGACGGCCCTGAAGCCGTCCGCGCTTTTTCACGCCCGTTCCTTCCCGGCCCCCAGCGCGCGGTTTACCTTCCGCAGCCGCCTGCGGATACCGAGGTATTGCCCCAGCCAGATCAGCGCGTAGATGGCGAAGAAAACGCCGAAGTACAGCGCCGCCCCCGCCGCGTCGTGGCGCATCCAGCGGCAGGCCCAGGCGATGGGGAAGGTGGCGGCGGAACAGACGAGCAGGTGCAGCGCGGTCTGCTTCGTCAGGCTCCAGCCGTCCCGCCGCCAGATGAGCGCCGCCCCCGCCCAGGCCGCGCCGTAGAGCATGGAGAGCGCCGTTTGCAGCATCACGGCGTTGAGTTCGCCCCCGCAGTCGGCGATCAGTTCCGGCACGACGGCGTAAAAATGCCCGTCGCCCGCGGTCAATGAGATCAGAATGGTGATGATCGTGCTCAGCGCCACGCCAAAGAGCGCCCCCGCGCCGCAGAGCAAAAACACTTTCTTCTTCATTTCTTCTCCCCTCCGATGCCCAGCCGTTTTTTCAGCGCCGCCACATACCTCCGCGCCGCGTAGGTAATGCTGCCGTCGGCGAAGCGCACCACGATGGTGCCCGTCAGCCGCAGGTCGAAGGCGCGCACGCGGTCGAGGTTGACGATCTCCGCGTTGGAGATGCGCGCAAACGCCCCGCCCTCCAGCCGCCGCTCCGCCTCGTACAGCCGCATGCGCAATTCGAACTCGCCCCGCTCCGTGACTGCGTAGACCTTGCCGCCCCCGGCGCAGACGCGCAGTATGTCCGCCGGGTCGAGCAGTTCCGCCTCGCCTGCGCGAAAACCGGCCAATTTCCGTTCCGGCCCGCGCGCAAGCAGCCGCAGCGCCTCCTCTACCTCCGCTGTCATCCGCGGCGCGGTGATCACGGCGCGCGCCTCCGCGCAGTTTGGGTCGATGCGCACTTCCACGTTCATGGCCGTCCCCCTCTCGTCTCCTCCAGTATACACCGCCCGCGCCACGAGCGCCAGCCTTTTTCGACAGGTGGTCGCCTTCGCCCCATAGTTGGTTCCTGAAAACTGTTAAATCTCGCGGGAAGCGATTGAAAGATACCCCCGAAGGGTATATTATAAACGTCGGGGAGAAATACCGGATGGGGGTATATGAAAGGAGCGAGCGCCAATGCAGGAACAGAAACCGGCCTGCTGCCGCTACAAGCACACGCCGCGCAGCGAAGAGGCGAAAAAGAAACTCATCAACCGCCTTAACCGCGTGATCGGGCAGCTGGGCGGCATCAAGAAGATGGTGGAGGAAGACCGCTATTGCGGCGACATCCTCATGCAGGTGGCGGCGGTGGAAAGCGCCCTGCAGGCGCTGGGCTACGTGATGCTTCAGGACCACATGGAGACCTGCGTGGTCGAGGAGATACAAAACGGCAATACCGCCATTGTCGATGAAGCCATCGAACTGGTGAAGAAGCTCAAATAGGAGGCAAACCGTGAAAACGCAGAAATTCAACGTCACCGGCATGACGTGCGCGGCCTGTCAGGCCAACGTCACCCGCCGCGTGCAGAAGCTGGAAGGCGTCAAGGATGTGGACGTCAACCTGCTCTCCGGCCGCATGACGGTCGAATACGATGAAAGCACGCTCACCGCCCCCGTCATCTGCGCGGCGGTGCAGGAGATCGGCTACGGCGCCAGCGACGCCGAGACCCCGTCGCAGGGCGCGCAGGCGCAGGCCGCCTCCGGCTTCCGCGAGGAGTGGCAGTCGCGCCAGCAGCGCGCCGAGGACGATCAGGCGTCGATGAAGCGCCGCCTCATCTCCTCGATCATACTGCTCATCCCGCTGATGTACGTGGCCATGGGCGGCATGATGGGCCTGCCGATGCCCGGCTTTCTCACCGGCATGGAAAACGCCCTCATCTCGGCGCTGACGCAGCTGGTCATCACCGTGCCGGTCATCCTCATCAACCGCAAGTTCTACATCGTCGGCTTCAAGGCCCTCGCCCACCGCGCGCCGAACATGGATTCTCTGGTGGCGGTCGGCTCCAGCGCCTCGCTGCTCTATGGCATCTTCGCCATGTACCGCATGGCCTACGGCTTTGGCCACGGCGACATGGCCGTGGTACACGAATACGCCCACGCCCTCTACTTTGAGTCCGCGGCGATGATCCTCACGCTCGTCACCGTCGGCAAGTACCTCGAGGCGCGCTCCAAATCAAAGACTTCAGACGCGCTGGGCAAGCTGGTCGATCTCGCGCCCAAGACCGCCGTGGTCGTGCGCGACGGCGTGGAAGTCACCGTGCCCGCCGAGCAGGTGGTCGCCGGCGACGTCGTGGTCATCAGGCCCGGCGAGAGCATCCCCGTGGACGGCGAGGTCATCGAGGGCTTTGGCTACGTCGATCAGGCCGCCATCACCGGCGAGAGCATCCCCGTGGAAAAGAGCGTTGGCGACACGGTCATCTCCGCCACCATCAACAAAAACGGTACCTTCCGCTTCCGCGCCTCGCGCGTGGGCAACGATACAACGCTCGCGCAGATCATCCGCCTCGTGGACGACGCCAGTTCCTCCAAAGCGCCCATCGCCCGCCTCGCCGACAAGGTCAGCGGCGTGTTCGTGCCCGTGGTCATGGGCATCGCGCTCGTGACCGCCATCATCTGGATGGTCGCTGGCTACGGCTTCGAGTTCGCCCTTTCCAACGCCATCTCCGTGCTGGTCATCTCCTGCCCCTGCGCGCTGGGTCTGGCCACGCCCGTGGCCATCATGGTCGGCACCGGCAAGGCCGCCGAGTTCGGCATACTCATCAAGAGCGCCGAGGCGCTGGAGAATCTGCACAACGTCGATACCATCGTATTGGACAAGACCGGCACCATCACCTCCGGCCATCCCTCGGTGACGGACGTTGCCGTGCTTGAGCCCGGCCTTGCCGAGAGCGACTTTCTTGCCCAGGCCGCGGCGGTCGAGGCCGGCAGCGAACACCCGCTGGCCGAAGCCGTGGTGGAAAAGGCCAAACAGCAGCGCCTTGCCGTGCCCAAGGCCGAGGCCTTCAGCGCCACTTCCGGCCGCGGCGTGCAGGCCACGCTGAACGGTAAGGGCTACCTTGCCGGCAACGCCGCCTTCCTTGCCGAAAACGGCATCGATACCACCTCTGCGAGCGCGCAGATGGAGCGTTTCGCCGGCGAGGGCAAGACACCGCTGCTCTTCGCCCGCGAGGGCCGCATCCTCGGCGTTATCGCCGTGGCCGACACCGTGCGCGAAACCAGCCGCGCCGCCATCCGCCGCTTCCGCGAAATGGGGCTGCATGTGGTCATGCTCACCGGCGACAACCGCAAAACCGCCGAAGCCATCCGC
>CAMMGP010000209.1 GCA_946496415.1 uncultured Clostridia bacterium
GCGGGCGGTTCCATGCCCTCGCGCGCGTAGGCGGCGAGCGTTTGCGCAAGTTCCGTCCCGTCGTTCATGCGCGCGAACCAGGCGCGCGGCGAACTGCCGTTTAACGCGGGACAGGGCGCATCCGCCCATTCCTCGTAAAGCTTTTCCGCCAGCGCCTCGGCGGCGTCCTCGTCCAGTTCCCCGGCCACGCGCAGCTTGTCGGCCGCGTAGTGGTGGAACAGGTGTTCAAGGTCGATCGGTCTGTTCATCGCCCTTTTCCTCCAGCGCGCTCGCAATGCGGGCGGCGTAAAATACGGTTCTGCGAAAATCGCTGCCAAACTGATGACAGAGGATGCGGAAAGAAGGCTTCTCCCCACGCATGGACAGATAGCAGTACGTCAGCGCCGCCGCGTAAGCGGGGATGCGCCAGCGGGCGCAGAACACCAGATGGCGGCGGCTGTGCGCGCGCAGCATGGTCAGCGCCAGCGCCGGCATGACGCTGAGGCCGTAGTCGTCCTCCAGCACTTCGCAGGCGTAGCGGCAGGCCTGCCGGAGCCCAATGGGCAGGCGCGGCAGGAGTTCATCCGCGTCCGGCAGAATGCCATCGCGCTCGTCGATGCTCGGCGGCAGCGCCCGGCGCATGTCCGCCCCGCGCAGGCGCAGAAGCACGAGCGCGTTGAGTTTCATATCGTAGGAGATCTCCGGGCGGGTGAACACCTCGCGCAGCGTGGCCTCGGCCTCGGGTTCGTTGAGCGCCGCCAGCGCCGTCACCGCCGCGCGGCGGAACTGCGGATTCTCCACCGTGAGGCACCACTTGAGCAGACGGCGGAACTTCGCGTCCTCCCGCCAGGGCGTTTCCAGATCGGCGCAGGCCCCGGAAAGCACGTCCGCCACATAGTTGAGGCGCGCCACGGCCTCCTGCCGGGGCACCTGATAGACGTATTCCGGCGCTTCCCTGTCCAGCGTTCCCTCCGAGGCGGCTTGCAGATAATAGGCGGCGACGCTGTCCTCCGGATCGATGCGGACGATGCGCTCCCAGAATTTCGCCGCCTGCGCAAGCGGCGCGCCCGTGCGCAGCATGGCCACGGCACGCACGTGCAAAAGCTGGCGGTCGTAGGGCGTTTCCTGCATGGCCAGACGGGCGCACTCCCCCGCCTCGGCGTCCAGACCCAATTCGCCCAGCATGTGGATGAGCATGCGCAGTTCCACGCCGCCAGGATGCTGGCGCACGGCGCGCACGGCCATCTGGCGGCTCTTGCGCGGCATGCGCGCCATGTGATAAAACTGCGCGGCCATGCACAGCGTGCGCACGGAGGCGTTTCCGCCCTCGGAGGCGGCGCGCATCTCGTGAACGGCGGGGCGATGGCGGCCGCACAACTCCAGCGCCGTGGCGTAAAGCGCGCGCACCTCGTCGCGCTCGGGTTCCAGCTGCAGGCTGCGCTCGAACAGGCGCGCGGCGCGCTCAAACTCCTCCTCGCGCATGCGCGCGCAGCCAAGGTCAGTCAATTTCGCGGCGCGCCGGCTCTTGCGGCTCACGGGCTGGGAAAACATCTCATAAAATTGCAGTTCATCGCGCAGCCGGCGCGCGTCGGGCGCGTATTCGCCGCGCGGATCAGCGCCGCGATAGCGCAAAAGCGCCTGCCGCGCCCCGGAAACGTCGCTGGCTGAGAGCAGGTTGAGCGCCAGCCCGTAATAGCACTCGCTGGGCGCCTTTTCGCCGGAGAGCATGTCCAGAAGCAGGCGGTTGGACTGCGAAAGGCAGCCCATCTCGCTCAGGAGCCCCGCCAGATCCAGCTTGTATTCGTCGTTATCGGGCGAATGCTCCACGGCGCGGCGCAAAAGTTCCAGCGCGTCCACGACGTTGTTGTCGCGGCGATTCTTCATCGCCCGGTGGTGCAGATATGCCGCGCTCCGGTCAAAGGGCACGACCTTGGGGTCAAAACTCATTCGCTCCTCCGATCTGTGGCTCTTTTGAGCAGATCGCGCAACTGCTCCTCCGAAAGCTCATAGCGCTTGTTGCAGAAGTGGCAATCCACCTGCGCCCCGTGCTGCTCGCGGATCATGTCTTCCAATTCCTCGCGGCCCAGGGAGATCAGCGCCCGCTCCACGCGCTCGCGCGAACAATCGCAGCGGTAGGCCGGCAGGCGATGGGTAAGTATCTCCGGCTCGAGATGCAAAAGCAGCTGCTGCACCGCGCCCTTGAGATGATACTCGCGCATGGTGCCGGAGATGTCCATGAACATGCCGGCGCTTGCCTCGATGGACTGTATGGCGGCCTCGCTGGCCCCGGGGAGCATCTGGATGATCAGCCCGCCCGCGGCCTCCACGCGCTCGCCCACCAGCACGCCCAGCGACACGAGCGAGGGCACCTGCTCCGAGGCGGTGAAATACATGGCGAAGTCCTCGGCGATCTCGCCGGAGACGAGGTTGACCATGCCCACATAAGGCTCGCGCAGGCCGAGATCTTTGACCACGGTGAGGCGGCCATCCTTGCCCACGGCCGCGCCCACGGGCAATTTGCCATTGGCGGCGCGCGGCAGTTCCACATCCGGGAAGGCCACATAGCCCTTGACGGAGGCGTCCGCCTTGCCCACGGCCATGATCGTGCCGATGGGCCCGCCGCCCTTGATGGTGACGGTGAGGCTCTCATTCTCGCCCTTGAGCATGCTCCCCATCATCGAGGTTGCCATCAGCGTGCGCCCCAGCGCCGCCGTGGCTGTGCGCGACAGGCCGTGGATCTGGCGGGCGCGCTCCACCATCTGCGTACCCTCGATGAGGATCGCCCGGGCCTGACCGCCCATCAGGGATATATTGTACATGCCATCCATTTGCAAAACGTCCATTTACGGTCTCCTCGCAAGAAAATGTAAGCGCTCTTCCTCCGCGCCGGGCGGATCAAAGGTCTGATTGCCAAAGACTTCCACATTTTGGAAACCCTCCGCCTCCAGCCACGCGGTCAATTCCGCGGCGCTGTGAGCGCGCTGCTCGTGTTCTTCCTCAAAGCGGCGATAGCGGCCGTCCGCCTCGCGCACGAAGAAGGTGATGTCCATGCGCAATATGTGGCGCTTTTCGTCGAGGCGATTCTGCCAGAGGTAGGCCGCCTCGTCGCGCTCCTCGCCGAAAAAGCCGTTGCCGAGCACATGCTCCAGCTTGTATCGGGAGGAGATGTCAAACGCCAACGCTCCGCCTGGGCGGATGGCCGCGCGCGCGGCGCGGAAAAAGGCGCGCGCCCTTTCGGCGGAAAGCAGATAATTGACGCCGTCGCAGGCGCAGATCACCGCGTCCACGGGACGGGGCACGCTCAGGCGGCACATGTCCTCATGGGCGAGCATGGCCTGCA
>CAMMGP010000210.1 GCA_946496415.1 uncultured Clostridia bacterium
CGGCGTTGCGCGCCGAGGAGACGCCGCCGATTTGCTTGTGGATGACGCGCGCGTTCGGGTGCGCCTTCGCGTATTCGTCGCAGATGCGGCCGCTGGGGTCGGTGGAACCGTCGTCCACCAGCAGAAGTTCGATGTCTTCCAGCGTCTGCGCGGAAAGCGAGTCCAGGCAGCGTTTGAGGTAGGCTTCGACATTGTAGACCGTGACGATGACGCTCACCTTTGGCATGCGCGTTTCCTCCCTCCTGTGTGCAGTATACCAGAACAGGGCCGGAAAGTAAATGTTTTTGACCGTCAAATCAGGAAAAATAGGCGCTTCCTGATAAATCGCTAACGTTTTCTCTTGACAAAGCGCGACAATTTTTTTATAATTATGTTCAACAGCATGGAAACATGCGGAAAAGAGAGGAGGAGAGTATCTCATGAAGAAAGTTCTTGTTCTGGTCCTTGCCCTGGCTCTGTTGTGTTCCAGCGCGCTGGCTGCCGAGATCGGCTTTTTGCCGCCGGCCATGACCAGCCCCTTCTACGCCAGCTGCATCGAGGGCGCGACCCCCGTCGCTGAGGCCAACGGCTATGACCTTCTGGTCATGTCCCCGCCGACTGAAGACGACTACGCCACCCAGATGTCCATGATGGAGGACATGATCACCCGCGGCGTGGCCGGCATCGCCGTTTGCGGCATCAACCCCGACGCCGTGACCCCCGGCATCCAGAAGGCCACTGAGACCGGCATCCCGGTGGTCATGTTCAACACCATCACCGAGCTGGAAGGCGCGGAAGTGTACGCCTACTCCGGCTACAACCAGTACGGCGGCGGCGCCAAGATCGCCGACTGGGTCAACGAGCAGACCGGCGGCGAAGCCAAGGTCGCCATCATCGAGGGCCTGCCCTCCGACTTCACCACCCAGCGCATGGGCGGCTTTGTGGACCGCGCCGCCGAAGCCTATCCGGGCATCGAAGTGGTCGCCACCCAGCCGGGCGACTGGGTCCGTGAGACCGGCATGAACGCCGCCATGGACATGCTCCAGGCGCATCCCGAAATCAACGTCATTTACGGCCTGTCTGACGAAATGGCGCTGGGCGCTGTGCAGGCCTGCAAGCAGATCGGCCGCGACGACATCATCGTGGTCGGCTTGGACGGCAACCCCAACGCCCTTGAGAGCGTGAAGGCCGGCGAGCTGGACGCCACGCTGGACTGCGGCCCGGTCGCCATCGGCGCCAACGCCGTGCTCGCCATCGTCGACGCCATCAACGGCGTGGAGCGCGAGGAGAAGGTCATCGAGGCGGAGACCACCGTCGTGGACATCACGCTGGTCGATCAGTTCCTGCCCGCGGAATAAGCGGCGGCACACCCGCCTGACTGCGGGAAATGGGGAAGGCCCGGCGAAGCGCATCCTTCGCGCGGGCTTTCCCGCCTGTTGTGCGGCGGCGCGGCATGTGTCGCCGCACAACGCATACAAAGCGCGGGCTCTTCCCGCGCGTGGAAGGGAGGAAACGCCGTGGCAGAATTTCTGGAAATGCGCGAGATCGTCAAGCGCTTCCCCGGCGTGCTGGCGCTTGACCATGTGAGCCTGTCCGTGCGCAAGGGCGAGGTCCACGCCCTGTTGGGCGAGAACGGCGCGGGCAAATCGACACTGATGAAGGTGCTCTCCGGCGCGTACAGCAAGGATGAGGGCGAGATCCTCATCGACGGCAAGGAAGTGGACATCCGCTCCTCGGCCGACGCGCAGAAACTGGGCATCTCCATCATCTATCAGGAACTGAACCTCACCGAGCAGCTCACGGTGGCGGAAAACATCTTCATGGGCCGTCCGATCATGAAAAATCCCTTCATGGTGGACTGGGGCGCCATGTACCGCGAGGCGCAGAAGCTGCTGGACGATCTGGGCGTGGAGATCAACGCCCATTCCCTCATCCGCGACCTTGGCGTGGCCCACAAACAGATGGTGGAAGTGGCCAAGGCGCTGTCGCTCAACGCGCGCATACTCGTCATGGACGAGCCGACCGCGCCGCTGACCAACCGTGAGATCGACACGCTGTTTGGCATCATCCGCATGCTCAAGGAACGCGGCGTGGCCATCATATACATCTCCCACCGCCTTGAGGAAGTCAAGGAAGTCTGCGACCGCGCCACCATCATGCGCGACGGCAAGAACATCACCGCCGTGAACGTGGCGGACGTGACCATCGACGAGATCATCCGCTACATGGTGGGCCGCGAACTGAAGGAGAAGTTCCCCAAGATCCACGTGCCGCTGGGCGAGGAGCTTTTGCGCGTGGAGCATTTGAACGCCGGCAAGCAGGTGAAGGACATCTCCTTTACCGTGCGCGCGGGCGAGATCCTCGGCATCGCCGGGCTGGTGGGCGCGGGCCGCACGGAGACGGCGCGGGCCATCTTCGGCATGGACAAAAAGGATTCCGGCGAGATCTATCTGGCCGGCAAGCGCGTGGACATCCGCCGCCCGCTGGACGCCATCAAAGCCGGCTTCGGCTTTGCCACCGAGGACCGCAAGGACGAGGGCCTGGTGCTGACGATGAACGTGGGCCACAACATCACGCTGGCCACGCTCTCGGACTTTGCACACCTGGGCAAGCTCAACCTGAAACAGGAGCGCGACACGGTGCTGGATTACATCAAGCGCCTCAACATCAAGACGCCTTCGCATCTGCAATTGGCGCGCAACCTTTCCGGCGGCAACCAGCAGAAGGTGGTGCTGGCCAAGTGGCTGCTTAGCCGCTCGAAGGTCATCATCTTCGACGAGCCGACGCGCGGCATCGACGTGGGCGCGAAGATCGAGGTCTACAACATCATCAACGAGCTGATCCGTCAGGGCGCGGCGGTGGTGATGATCTCCTCGGAGCTGCCGGAGATCCTCGGCATGAGCGACCGCGTGGCCGTCATGCACCAGGGAACCATCACCGGCACCTTTGACAACGACGGCACGCTCACCCAGGAAAAGATACTCTACTACGCCACCGGTGGCGACCTGCATACGGCATAAGGGGGACCGCGAGATGAAAAAGAACATGAAGATCCTGTTGATCGTCTGCCTGGTGCTGGGCGTGGCGCTGATGGCCCTGTGGGGCTATGTGCAGACAAACGCCGGCGCCATCGCCGACATCAGCGCGCGCGTGGACGCCTACAAACAGGCGCAGGCGCAGGTGGAAATGGCCCGCGTGCTGGGGCAGGAGCCCGACCCGGCGCTGCTGGAGGAGGTGGAAGAAGTCGAGCTGAGCGGCCCGGAATACCTGCTCCTCTCCCTCAACGGCTATAAGAGCGCCTTCCTCGTGGTGGGCATCGACCTGCTGCTC
>CAMMGP010000211.1 GCA_946496415.1 uncultured Clostridia bacterium
CCCCTGCGGGGCAAGGTGCGCGCCGCCCCCAGGCATGAAAGCCCTCCGGGCTTTTTCTACTCTATATGCCCGTTCCCCCCTCTCGCGGCCCTCTCCTCCTCCCGCCCCGTAAAACAGTCCGCGCACAGAGGACGCACGGCGCCGTCAGCAGTATACTACCCGCACCGATCGCAAAAACAGCCCGCGCGCGTGGGCACATGGGCTGTCAAAGAATGCCGGAACCGCTTCCCCCTCACTTCCGAACAACCATCTCCGGCAGGCGGCACTGGCTGCCATGGCCGGGGCAGCAGAGATAGCCGGCGTAGCGCTCTGTGAGCAAAGTGCGGCACTCTCTCGCCTTGGCGGGGTCGGAGTCCACGCCGGTCATCAGAAAGGGCGCGAGGCGGTTGAAGGCCTGCTGGTCGGGGGAATAGCCCTTGATGTTGACGTAGATGTCGCCGCTGAAAAGCAGCTGCAATTTTTCGCAGACGATCACCGTCTCGCCCCGGACGTGGCCGCCGCTTCCCTGATAAAAATCGAACTTCCACGGCCCGAAAGAGCGCGAACCGATGTAGGAAAGCGACGCATCATCGCGCTTTTCGCCCACCGACACGCAGCGCTCCATATCCGGCGGCGCGTAGCCGGAGATGACCTTGCTCAGGGCGCAGTAGGGCGCGTGCAGGGGGTTCTGTTCGCGGAAATTCGCCTTACCGCGCCCCTCGAGGGCGAAATTCTCATAGCAATCCCGGCTCATGCAGGCGCGGTCGAACAGCGGGAGCAGCCCGGCGTGGTCCACGTCCGCGTGCGTGAGCCAGACCTCCTTGCCGCGCAGGGAAAAGCGCGGGAACAGCCCTTCCAGCAGGCGCAGCATCTCCTCCCTGTAACAGGCAAAGCCGCAATCCACGCACAAAAGCTCGCCGTGGTATTCCAGCACATAGGTGTTGCTGCCGCAGGGCGGCTCGATGGCGGTGAGCATGAGGCCGTCGGCCAGCCGCACGGTGCTGACCTGCGCGTTGAAGGCCGCGCCGCGGTGCTCGACCACGAACTGGGCGAAGCGGCGGATATAGTCAAACGTCTTAAGCGCCGGCTTGTCCTGCTCGTCGAGCAGCTGCATGAGGCGGTTGGCCTGTATGAGCACGGCGTTGGTCTGCGCCTGCGAAAGCGAGAGGATCTCGCGCATCTCGTTGGCGAAGGTGATGTAGAACACCGTGCCGTCGAGCAGGCGGTCGGTCACCTCGTAGTTGAGTATGCTGATCTCGCAAATGCGGGAGATCTCGTCAATGAGGCGCTTGATCTCGCCGGTGTTTTCGATGAGCAGGCCCATCTTGAAGTGCTGCACGCCGGTGCCGTTCTCCTGCGAACTGATGTAGGAGATGTTGACCCTGTGGCGGCTGAGCACTTCCAGCACCGGCGTCACCGCGCCGGGATGGTCGGGCAGTGTAAGCACGATCATCAATATGCGCTTGCCGTCCTCGAGTTCAGTCAGATAGCCGCAGGCGGAGAGTTGACGGGCGATCTCCCCGTGCTGCGCGGCGGTGGCGGACACTTCGATGAACAGCGTGTGCGTGTCCACGGCGCGGTTGTAGTTGACGCGAGCGATGTTGCCCCCGCAGGCGGCGATGATGCGGCTGGCGAGCAAAAACGCGCCCGCCTTGTCCGGCATCCGCGTGACGTATGTCTTTCGCATGGTTGTTTCCTCTATTCGGGGATGGAGAAGGCCCACTTGCAGCAACAGGTATCGTCCGTGACCTCGGGGTAGCAGCTCAGGCACGCACACTGTATGCGGCTGTCGATCTCGCGGGCGAAGCCACTGTATTCGATGACGCCCACGCCCTTGCGTTCGCGCGCCGCCTGCACGCGGCAGACCTCCATGGTGTAGATGAGTTTGCCGTCCACATAGTCGCAGCGCGAGCGGTTGAGGCGGCCGTAAAAGCGCAGCGCCAGCGCCTTTTCCAGCCCTTCGAGGCCAGGATGCTCGGGAAGGCGCAAAAACTGCTTGATGCGGCGCGCCTCGATGACGGTGAAGCGCTCCCACGCCCGCGCGTCGTGGAACATGGCAGCGTCCATGCCCTCTTTTTCCTCCACGGACTGGAACCACACGCCGTCCATGGCCAGCCAGTTCCTGGCGTAGATGTCCAGAAGTTCGATGAGTTGTTCGCGGCTCATTGCCTCAAGCGCCCCGCGCGTATCCATAGAAACCGCCGCCTTTCCCGAAACGTATGCTCCATTATAGCACGCGCAGTTTAAGAAAAGAGGCGGCGGGCGAAAAAAGGCCCCGCCCGTTCAGCGACGCGGCGGGGGATACGGGGCGCGCACGTTGGTGCGGCCGAGGAGATAGTCCACGCTGGTATGGTGAAAGTCCGCGAGGGCGCTCAGCACCCACGGCGGGATCATGCGTCCACCTGTTTCATAATATGAATAGGAACGCTGCGTAAGATTTATTGCCTGCGCGATCTGTGCCTGCGTCAGGTCACTATCCTCCCGCAGGTCACGGATGCGACGATAGTACAAACGAAACACCTCAAACACATCATAGAAGTCAAGCTCCAGCATATTGACATTGTTGAACACTTTGTTCTACAATATACATGAGGTGATGTTCTTGGATTTTCTGACGCAGCGCCTTGCGCACCTGCTCTTGCAGACAGAAGAAAAGCCCTCTCTGGAGGGCATGATGGACGAAAACGCGCGCGCGTTGGCGCGCATCCGCGACATACTCGCCGACAACGCACTGGACGATTTTCAATGCGTGGAAAAGATCGTATTGGTCTTGGAAGAACTGGGCGTGGACTGCGGCGACCGGCACGATTTTGGCTGAGGCGCGCGAAAGTGCTTCGCTTGACTTTTCCCCCATTTACCGTATAATAAACATTGTGTCAGGTGCCTGCCACCAATCCATCCGTCAGGAGGCGCGCGCCATGCGCTGCGAGATCTACGGTTCCCCGACTTCCACCCATTACACACAGATCGTCGGCCACATCGCTGACGATGGCAATATCTACAATTCCCGGAACAGCGAGGCGGGTGCGGAAGATCTGCGCCGCTGCGTGGGCCATATCGCCGGCGACGGCAACGTCTATGCCACGGCAAAGGGCTTTGGCGAGGCTGCCGGCAACTGCGTCGGTCACATCGCCAGCGACGGCAACATCTACGACGTTCCCCGCAGCTTTTCCGCCGGACTCGGCCACTGCGTCGGCCACGCGGCGGCGGACGGCAAGGACTATACCACGCCGGCAGGCGCTTCCGCCGGGCTCGACCGCTGCGTAGGGCAGGTGCTGGGCGGCGCGCGCGAACAGGGCGCGGCGGC
>CAMMGP010000212.1 GCA_946496415.1 uncultured Clostridia bacterium
CGTCGAAGCGCATGGCCGCGTGCAGGCGCTCGTCCCAGGCCTTCACCAGAGCGTCGCCGTCGTTCATTTTCTTATAGCGCGCCAGCAGGCCGGTCAGGTCGTAGCTCTCTACTTCCACGCCGCGCCTTTCCATGGCCACTTCGTCATAGCGCACGCTCTTGAAAGCGGTGGTGCGGGCGCCAAACGCGCCCACGCGCAGATGGCGCATCTTCTTCACCACGCGGCAGATGGCGGCAAAATCGCGCAACTCGTTGTCAAAGTCCTCGCTCAGGGGATGCATCACAAACGGCTGGCCGGAAGTGAACTTGAAATCCATCTGCTTGAACACGCTGCAAAGGCCAAGCTTGCCGCAGAAGGCGTCGCGCCGGTTGGCGAAGTCCATCTTGCCGATCTCGTCCGGATAGGCCTGCACCAGCACCGGCACGGTGACGTCGCAAAGCGCCGCCTTGATGCCGTTCTCATCGCCGAAATTGGGCAGGGAGATGATCACGCCGTCGTATTCGCCATAGTGTTCGTCGAGGAATTTGTGGTATTTCATGCCTTCCTGCGTGGTCTCCACCGCGCCGAAGCGGGTCAGGGACGGATCCATCGTCAACAGTTCGATGCCCTGCTTGGCGGCCGCTTGCGCCATCTCCTTGCGGGCGTCCTCGAGAAACTCGCTGGGGAAAAATCCCCGGTTCGCCACCAAAAGCGCCATCTTCATGGAATACCTGCCTCCTTGTTTGTTAAAACTTCACATTTTATGCCTGTAGTCTAAAAAAGCGCCTCTCAAAAAACGTTTTCCAAACACTTCATTCCGCGATTATTCTATCACAAGGGGCCGGAGCCGTCAAGCGCAAAAGCGCGGAAAAGCACAGAAACGCCCCTTTGCCGCAAAATTTTTACCCGCAGGCCGCAAAGTTTTGCCGCCGTGACACAGCTTTTCCTTGCCCGCGCGCGGCGAATATAGTATAATGAAAGGAACTGAAAGCCGGAGGGGGATTTGGCATGCGCGCGCAGGCAGCGGTGGTGAGCCGCGAACGCTACGAGGGCAAGGGCCCGCGTGGCCGCTTCTATGGGGGCGATACGCTGCTTTTGATGGACGAACTCCTGCGCCGCTACGCCGGCGAAGTCAAACTCATCTACATGGATCCGCCCTTCCTCACCGGCGAACGCTTCATCATGCGCGCCCGCGTCGGCGCGGCGGACTGGAAGGCGGGGAAGGGCTCGCTTTCGCTGCCCGCCTTCAGCGACGATATGGAGCCGGACGCCTACTATGCGATGATGCGCCGCGTGCTCGAAGGCTGCCACAGCCTCCTGCGCGAGGACGGCATGCTCTTTCTCCACTGCGATTTTCGCGCCTCGGCCCGCCTGCGCCTGATCCTGGATGACATCTTCGGCGAAAAGAACCTCCTCAACGAGATCGCCTGGGTCTACCACACCGGCGGCACGGCGCGGCGCTATTTCAGCCGCAAGCACGATACCATACTCTTTTACCGCAAGGGCCGCAAATACGACTTCAATATCGATGCCGTGCTCTGCCCGCCCACGGAGCCACGGCAGAACCACATGCGCCGCCACGTCGACCCCGATGGCCGCGTCTACCGCTCCATCCGCTCCGGCGGCCGCGTCTACACCTATTACGACGACGATCCCGTGCCGCCCACGGACGTGTGGGACGACGTCAGCCACCTGCAACAGCGCGACCCGCAGCGCACAGGATACGATACGCAAAAACCCCTGGCGCTGCTTGAGCGCATCGTGCGTTGCGCCTCCCGCGAGGGCGAACTGGTCTTTGATCCCTTCGCCGGTTCGGGCACCACGCTCGAGGCCGCCTGCCGCCTCGGCCGCCGCTTCCTTGGCGTGGATAAGTGCCCGCTGGTGCCCAACATACTGCGCCGCCGCCTCGAGGGCGCCCCGTGGGAACTGCTCTGCGAGGGCGGTATGGAAGACGGCGTTTGCGAAGTGGACGTGCTGCGCGGCGTGGGCTTTTACCATTTCACGCTCCGCGATCTGCCCATGCCGTGGGAGATGCTCGACAACTGGGCGCTGGGCTATTTGCAGGGCGAGGAGATGCGCGTGCTTTCGCAGGCCGCGCGCACGAAAAAGCATCCCGAACTGCCGCGCGAACTGGAAGTGCCCGTCTACGACGGCGAGGTCGGCCTGCGCCTTTCCGACGTGCGCGGAAAAAGTTACTATTATAGAATTGCGTGCGAAAAGAATTAACAACATGGCTGTATAATAAATCGCATCAAGCTTTTGGAGGAAAGCAACATGGCAAAGATCACATTCGACACCGACGCCTGCAAGGGCTGCGGCCTTTGCGTGGAGGCATGTCCGCGGAAACTGATCCAGCTTTCCACGCACATCAACAAGAAGGGCTACAACGCGGCCTACTGCACCGATGTTGAAAAGTGCGTGGCCTGCGGCATGTGCTACCAGATGTGTCCGGACTGCGTCATTCGTGTGGAAAGGCAGGCATGAGTATGAACCGACAGATGATGAAGGGCAACGAGGCCATCGCGGAAGCCGCCGTGCAGGCCGGCTGCCGCTACTATTTCGGCTACCCCATCACGCCCCAGAGCGAGATTCCCGAGTATATGAGCAAGCGCCTGCCCGAGGTGGGCGGCACGTTCATCCAGGCCGAGAGCGAGATCGCGGCCATCAACATGGTCTACGGCGCCGCCGGCGCCGGCGCGCGCGCCATGACCAGTTCCTCCAGCCCGGGCGTGTCCCTCAAGCAGGAGGGCATCAGCTACATCGCCGGCGCCGAGCTTCCCTGCCTGATCGTCAACATCGTCCGCGGCGGCCCGGGCCTCGGCTCCATCCAGCCCGCCCAGTCGGACTACTATCAGGCCACCCGCGGCGGCGGACACGGCGACTACCGCATGCCCGTCTTTGCCCCCGCATCCGTGCAGGAGGCTGTGGAATTGACCATGAAGGCCTTCGATGTGGCCGACAAATACCGCACGCCCACCATGCTGCTGGGCGATGGTGCCATCGGCCAGATGATGGAGCCGGTCACCATGCCGGAATACAAGCCTGCGGAAGTGGACAAGAGTTGGGCCGCCACCGGCTGGCATGAGGGCTGCGGCCGCGAGCGCGCCATCATCAACTCTTTGTACATTGAGCCGGACCGCCTCGAGGCGCTGGTGCGCAAACTGGAGGCCAAGTACAAGGCCATCGCCGAAAACGAGACGATGGTGGATCTTCAGTACATGGACGACGCCGAGTACGCCGTGGTCGCCTACGGCACCACCGCCCGCA
>CAMMGP010000213.1 GCA_946496415.1 uncultured Clostridia bacterium
CGCGCCCGCTTCGTCTTCTGGCCGCTGAGCGAGATCCGCTCCATCGACTGATATGAACAAGCGAAAAAAGCAGTTAGCGCGCATTCTTGCCCTGCTTCTGGCGGTCCTGCTGGTGCTGGGCACGATCGCGTCCATCGTCTTTGGTCACGCCCACGGCGAGGAAACGGCCACGCGGGACGAGATCGCGCTGGAATTGGAGTTTTTCGAAGAGGAACAGGCGCTGCAGATTCGGCAGCGCCTGCGCTATACCAACCGCACGGGGAAGCATCTCGACCGCGTGGAGTTCTCCGTTTACGCCAATATGTTCCGCCGCGTCACGGCGCTGATGTATGAGGCCGACGTTTGGCAGGACGTCTTTCCCCTGGGCAACGCCCCCGGCGGCGTCGAGTTTTCGCGCATACTGGCCGATGGCCGGTCCGCCGATTGGGGCATGATGGGCGAAGAAGAACTGTTTTTGCGCGTCGCCTGCGACCTTGCCGAGGGCCAGACATGCGAGTTTACCTTTGAATACACGCTGCTGCTCACGCAGAACGCCGCATCGCTGGGCGTGGGCGCGATGGGTTGGCGGCTGCGCGGCTTCTACATCCAGCCGCTCAAATACGAATACGGCGAATTCGTCGCCCCTGCGCCGCTGCAACACGCCAACTACGTCTACGCCGACCGCGCCGGCTACGTGCTGACCGTCATTTTGCCGGAGCGCTACCTCCTGGCCGGGCCCGGCGAGATCACCTCCGTGGACAACGGCGACGGCACGCGCACATGGACGCTCGCGGCGGACAACATCCGCGAACTGTGCCTGAGCGTCGGCATGCGCTGGCGCGAATACAGCGCCGAGACATCTTCCGGCACGCGCCTGCGCCTGCTGGCGAATACTCGCGACGCGCAAAAGACGCTGGATATGGCGTTGGAAACGCTGGAGGTCTATGAAAACTGGTTCGGCCCCCTGGACGGGGATGTGACCATCGCCCAGAGCGACTACGCGCTGGGAACGATCTCGCTGCCCGGCATTATCTGGGCAAACGAGGCCGCGCTTTCCGACGCCATGGCGCTGCGATGGGTGCTGGCCAGGCAGTTCTTTGGCTACGGCGCCTATCCCATGCCCACGGAAGACGCCTGGCTCGCCGATTCCGTCAGCGCCTACGCCGCCTGCCTCGCGCTGAAGGAGGCGGAGGGGGAGAGCGCTTTCCTCGAATACCTCAACGGCGAGATCCTCCCCGAAGCGCAGTATACGCTGCCTGGCGGCGTGGAAGTCACTTCCTCCGCGGCCATACTCACCGCCGCAGAATACGAAAGCCTCATCCTCGGTCGCGGTGCGCTGGTCATGCACGAGACTTGCGCCGCCATGGGCGAGGAAACGTTCCTTGCCGCCCTGCGTCTCTTTTATCAGCGCGGGCTCGCCATGGACGTGGTGGGGGAATACGACTTTGTCGACGCTCTGGACGACGCCAGCGGCGGCGATTGGGAGGCGTTTCTCACCGACTGGCTGTTCAACGTGGCCGACTACTATGTGGAGAGCTACACGTTGGACAGCATCGAATAAAAAACTTCAGTCTGTTTCATATGCGGTACACACAAAAACAGACTGAAGTTTGCAAAAAACGAACTTAATTCTTTCCGAACCGCTCGTCCACATGGCGGCGGATGCAATCAAAGCTCTCCTGACTAATGACGTGTTCGATGCGGCAGGCGTCCTCGGCGGCCGTCTCCTCGCGCACGCCAAGGCCCACCAGCCAGTCAGTGATGAGCAGGTGGCGCTCCAGCACTTTTTCCGCCTCGGCGAGTCCCTCGGGCGTGAGCCCCAGGAAGCCGTGTTCATCGGTGGTCACCAGCCCCAGGCTGCGCAGATTGGCCATAGCCACGGACACGCTGGGCCGGGAAAAGTTCAGATGGTTGGCCACGTCCACGGAGCGGACATAGCCGTGCTTTTTTTGCAGCATGAGAATGGCTTCCAGGTAATTCTCCCTCGATTCCTGCACGCGCATGCTGTTCGCCTCCCATAACAACGTATCCCCTATATCATAGAGCATCAAAGCCCCGCTGTCAAGTGCGGGCACAGGAGGTCAGGATGGAACAGAGACTCGCAGGGCCAAAATTGAAGGTATGGCAGGGCTGTTTGCTGGTGCTGCTGGTGGCGGTATTCCTCTTCGCGGCGCAGTTCGTGCTCACGTTTTTGCAGTACGCGCTGACGTATTTCCGCATATTGGACGGCCAGACCGCCTACACCATCGCTTCGGTGGCCTACTGGCTGCTGGGCGGCCTGTTGGGCCTGAAATTCCTGCGCGATTATGTGCAGAACTTCCTCTATACGGCCAATACCAAGCAGTTGCAGGTGGAGCGCATTTACGGCCCGGGGCGCCCCCGCTTTATGGAGGATGTCTACTTCAGCCGCCTCAAGGCGCTGGGCGAGGTCGAGGAGATCAAAAAGCGTTTCCCCGGCGCCAAGGTGCAGCGGGCCACGCTGCGCCGCGCCACGCTCCCCGTCAAGGCCGTGGCCTACGATTCCACCGAGGGCATGAAGATACTGCTCATCCAGCCCAATGAGGAATTGTGGGCGCATCTGCATGCCGCGTTGAGGGAAAAGAAGTAAGGAAAAAGAAGCAGGAACGGGAGAAAACGCGCCGCCTCGGGGCTGCCGAAGCCCGCGGAGCGGCGCGTTTTCGCGCGGCAAAGCGGCCGCGTTTCTCACACGTCCCCGGCCTGACGGTGCTGCGATTTTTCCGCGCTGAAGCCCTCGGGATAGCGCTTTTTCAGCTTGTCGATGTTGCGCTCGAGCACCTCGTCCAGGTCGATGCCCAGCGCTGTGGCGGTCTCGGCCAGATACCAGGCCACGTCGCCCAGTTCCTTGATGAGCCCCTCGCGGTCGAGTTCATGCCCCTGCGCCAGGTGTTTTTTAACGATGTCGATGGCCTCGCCCGCCTCGCCGCACAGCCCCATCACGCCGTTGATGAGTACGTCGCGCCCGCGCAGGGCGGGGTTCATCGTCCGCGCCGCCAGTTTCTGATACTCGTTGCCGGTCATAGCGTTTCCTCTCTTTTCACAAGTTCACAAAGGCCGCTCCCCACACGACGCGGGAAGCGGCCTGCGCTTTTTTGTTACTTGGCGAACTCCACCGCGCGGGTCTCGCGGATGACGTTGACCTTGATCTGGCCGGGATACTCCATCTCGCTCTCGATGCGCTTGACGATCTCCTTGGCCAGCACCAGCGTGCCGGCGTCGTTGACGTCGTCGGGCTT
>CAMMGP010000214.1 GCA_946496415.1 uncultured Clostridia bacterium
CCGGGACGCGCGGAGCGGCTGAGCATTCTTCGCCTGCACAGCCGCAACAAGCCGCTGTCCAGAGCCGTCGACCTCGAGGCGCTGGCAGGGGATACGAGTTGTTTTTCCGGCGCTTCGCTGGAAAATCTGCTCAACGAGGCCGCCATCGCCGCCGCGGAACGCGGGGCGGAGAAGATCGAACCGGCGGATATACGCGGCGCGTTTTTCAAGACGGTGGCCGGCGCGGATCGCAGGAGCACGGCGACGCACGCGGAAAAGCGCGTCATCGCCGTGCATGAAGCGGGGCATGCGCTTGCCTCCATCCGCCTGACGCCGGAAAATCGCCTGAAGCGCGTGAGCATATTGCCGGCCGGCGGCGGCGCTGCGGGCTACAATCTCTCCATACCGCCCGAACGCGCCATGCTCGAAAAGCGACAGATCGAATGCCAGATCGAGGTACTGCTCGCCGGGCGCGCGGCGGAATTGCTCGTGGGCGGCGATGACGCGGTCACCGCCGGAGCCGCCAACGACCTTTCCCGCGCGGCGGAACTCGCGGCCGCTCTGGTGATGGATCTCGGCATGGCCGGAGAGCCGGCCGTCTCCCTGCGCACGCTCAGCCGCGCCTGCGGAGGGAGCGACGAGGCCAAGGCGCTCTGCCGACAGAAGCTGGGCGAACTGTTTGCAAACGTAAGCGACCTGCTGCTTGAGCACGCGGACGAACTGCTTTTGCTCACGGACGCGCTCGTCGAACGCGAGGCCATGAGCGGCGAGGAGGTCGAGGCGCTCCTGCGCGCTGCGTAAATCGTCGAACAAAGAAATGTCGAACGCTTTGCGCCTTTCGACACAGGTTCCCATAATCTGCTGAAGGAAACGACAGCGCGGGCATGGAATCATTCCCCGAACATTGCGGCGAAGGGAATGATTCCATGCTTTCCTATGAGAAACACAGGGACAGGCTTACCGTGCGCCTGGCGGGCGAACTGGACCATGAGCGCGTCGGCCCCATACGCGCAGAACTCGACGCGCTGATCGCCGACCCAAGGGTCAAGCACCTGGTTTTTGACCTGACGGGCGTCAGTTTTATGGACAGTTCAGGCATCGGGCTGGTCATCGGGCGCTATAAGGCGCTGGCCAGGCGCGGCGGCCGCGTATCGGTGGCCGGCGCCACGCCGCGGGTGGACAAGATATTTTCCATGGCCGGGCTCTATTCCATCATCGAAAAACTGGCTTGAAGCGGAGGGGCGCATATGAGGATCAAAAACGAGATGCGGCTGGATTTTCCCGCCGCCGGCAAAAACGAGAGCTTTGCGCGGTTGGTGATCAGCGCGTTCATACTGCCGCTCAATCCAACGCTGGAAGAACTTTCTGACGTCAAGACCGCCGTATCTGAAGCGGTGACCAACGCCATCGTCCACGGCTATGAAGGCGGCGAGGGGACTGTGCGCCTGCACGCGACGCTCTTTGAGGACGATCTTCTGCGCGTGGACGTCATCGATGCCGGCCGCGGGATCGAAAACATAGAAATGGCGCGCACGCCATTTTTCACCACATGCGCGGATGACGAACGCTCGGGCATGGGCTTTACCGTAATGGAAAGCTTCATGGATGCGGTACAGGTGACTTCCAAAGTCGGGCGCGGCACCACCGTTCGCCTCGAAAAGCGCCTGCGCGCCTGCGAAGAACAGGCAGCGCGCCGCGCGTGACGCCGGAAAAGTACGAAAGCATGCGAAAACTTCTGGAGGACGCCCGCGCCGGCGATCAAACGGCGCGCGAAGCGCTGGTGCGGGAAAATCTGCCGCTCGTCCATCATCTGGTCAAGCGCTTCCAGGATCGCGGCAGGGAATACGACGATCTGTTTCAATACGGCTGCCTTGGCCTGCTTAAAGCCATCGATCGCTTCGATCCCAGCTTTGGCACGGCCTTCTCAACGTATGCGGTTCCAGTGATCCTCGGCGAGGTGCGCCGCTTTCTGCGCGATGACGGCAGCGTGCACGTGGCGAGGTCCATCAAGGAAAATGCCCGGCGCGTTGAAGACGCCAGGCAGGAAATTGTGCGGGAACGGGGCCGCGAACCCAGCGTCGAGGAACTGGCGCAGGCGGTTCACCTCACGCGCGGGGACGTGCTTTTGGCGCTCAACGCCCGGCAAAGCGTTCGCTCTCTGGACGCCAGCATAGACGCGGAGGGGGAGACGCCGCTGAAGGACACGCTCGGCATGGACTGCATGGAGGCGGTAGAAAAGAGGCTCCTGCTCAGGAGCCTCTTGAAGATGCTGCCCAAAGAGGAAATGCGCCTTATCGCCATGCGCTATTTTCAACGCCGCACGCAGACGGACATCGCGCAGGAACTCGGCATCTCTCAGGTGCAGGTATCGCGCATGGAAAGCCGTATCCTCAAACGGCTGCGGCAATACGCAGAAATCGGTCTGTAAATTCAAGACTTTAGTTTGATGATTGCAAACTTCAGTCTATAATTTCAAGGACTCAGTCTCTTTTACGATGTCGGCATAGTAAGGAGAACTGTCTATTGTGGCAAAGTAGTCCAACGGCGTTTCGGCGCGACGGATCTGCGAAAAACTGCCGTCCTCGTGCAAAAGGATCTCGGCCGAACGCAGCTTTCCGTTGTAGTTATAGCCCATCGAATAGCCGTGCGCGCCGGTATCGTGAATGACGATCAGATCGCCGATATCAATGTGCGGCAATGGACGATCGACGGCGAATTTATCGTTGTTTTCGCACAGGGAGCCGACGATGTCGTAAATGTGATCGTTCGGCAGATGCTCCTTGCCGGCCACGGTGATATGATGGTACGCGCCATACATCGCCGGACGCATCAGGTCGACCGCGCAGGCGTCCAGACCGATGTATTCCTTGTAGATGTGCTTTTCGTGGATGGCGGTGGCCACCAGACAACCGTGGGGGCCGGTCATGTACCGCCCCAATTCGCTGGCGATGTGCACCTGCATGCCGGTCGGCGCGATCATGCGCTCGTAAAGCCTGCGCACATCGTCGGCGATTTCCTCGATGTCCGCGGGCGTTTGCTGCGGGCGGTAGGGAATGCCGACGCCGCCGGAGAGGTTGACCATGAAGAAATCCGCGCCCATGGTTTCGTGCGCTTCCACGGCCAATTTGAAAAGCATGCGGGCGATGGTTGGATAATAGCCGGCATCTGTGGAATTGCTGGCCAAGAGCGTGTGCAGGCCGAACTGCTTGACGCCCTCGCTTTGCAGCATGCGGATGGCCTGGAA
>CAMMGP010000215.1 GCA_946496415.1 uncultured Clostridia bacterium
AGGACTATCAGCGCCCCGCCGCGCCGCGCGAATACGCGCGCCGGGAGAGCGCCTACGTGCCCGATCCCAACGCCGTCAACCCCGGCGTGCCGGAGATGCTGGCCACGGGCGAGTGCATGGACGGCTATGGCGTGCTGGAGATACATCCCGAGGGTTACGGCTTTTTGCGCGCTGAGAACTATCTGCCCGGCAACAAGGACGTTTACGTCTCCATCGCCCAGATTCGTCGCTTTGGCCTGCGCAACGGCGACTACGTGGTGGGCAAGACCCGCCCGCAGCGCGAGGGCGATCGCTACAACGCCATGATCTACATCAGCGAGATCAACGGAGAACCGCCGGAGAACGCCGCGCGGCGCAAGCCCTTTGAGTCGCTGGTGCCCATCTATCCGGACGAGCGCCTGCGCCTGGAGGACCCCAGCGGCCACAGCGACCTGGCCCTGCGCCTCATCGACATGCTCGCGCCCATCGGCAAGGGGCAGAGGGGCATGATCGTCTCCCAGCCCAAGGCCGGCAAGACGACCTTGCTTAAAAAGATCGCCAACGCCATCACCCGCAACTATCCGGACGTGCACCTCATCGTGCTGCTCATCGACGAGCGGCCCGAGGAGGTGACGGACATGAAGCGCTCCATCGAGGGCGAAGTGGTCTATTCCACATTCGACGAGGCGCCCGAGAACCACACCCGCGTCAGCGAAATGGTGCTCGACCGCGCCCAGCGCCTCGTGGAGCAGGGCAAGGACGTGGTGGTGCTGCTCGATTCCATCACGCGCCTGGCCCGCGCCTACAACCTCGTTATCCCCCCGACCGGCCGTTCGCTCTCCGGCGGCCTCGATCCGGGAGCGCTGCACAAGCCCAAGCGCTTCTTCGGCGCGGCGCGCAACATCGAAAACGGCGGCAGCCTCACCATCATCGCCACCGCTCTGGTGGAAACCGGCAGCCGCATGGACGACATCATCTTCGAGGAGTTCAAGGGCACCGGCAATATGGAACTGCACCTCGACCGCAAACTCTCCGACCGGCGCATCTTCCCAGCCATCGACATGTTCAAGTCCGGCACCCGCCGCGAGGAACTGCTCCTCGACGAACAGGAGTTGGAGGGCGCGCTGAAGATACGCCGCCTGCTCTCCGGCGGCAACCCGCAGGAGACTGCCGAGCAACTCATCAGCATGATGGAAAAGACAAGCTCCAATGCCGATTTTTTCAATCGCCTCAAGGGCTGGATGGCTGTGTTTGAAAAGGAAGGCTTCACCATGAAGTCCTGAAAAAACACGATGCCCGCTCCGCGAACGCTGCGGGGCGGGCATTTGTATGCGCGCAGGCGCTTACAGGCACAGCCGGTAGATCTTCTCGATGTCCTCGGTGTTCAGGGCATAGAACTTGCCCACCGTGCCGTCCGGGTTGGGGCGCTTGACCTTGCCGGCGAGGTAGGGGATGTCCATCTCGCGCGCGCCCAGTTCGGCAAACGTCACCGGCATGCCGATCTCCTTAAGCCAGGCCACATAGGCGTCGATGCCTGCCTGCGCGGTCTTTTCCGGGTGCTCAAAGTCCATCTGGCAGCCCCACACGCGCACGGCGAACTGCGCAATGCGCATCACCTTGTCCGGCTTTTGCAGCATGAAGCGCAGCCAGCCGGGGAAGACCACCGCCAGACCCGCGCCGTGGGCGCAGTCGTAGAGGGCGGAGAGTTCGTGCTCGATCTGGTGGCTGGCAAAGTCCTTGACGCGGCCGACGCTGAGGGTGTCGTTGTGGGCGATGGTGCTGGCCCACATCAGCTGGGAAGCGGCGTCGTAATCGTGGGCGTTTTTGACCATCACGCGCGCGGCGCGGACGACGGCCTGCATCGTGCCCTCGCAGAGGCGGTCGGTCAGATCGACGTCCGGCTCGTTGGTAAAGTAGCGCTCCATGATGTGGGCGAGTATGTCCGTGGCTCCGCAGGCGATCTGATAGGGCGGCAGCGTCATCGTCAGTTCCGGATTCATGATCGCCAGCAGCGGGCGGTTGAGTTCGGTGTTGAGGCCGCGCTTGGTCTTGGTGGCCTCCTGGGTAATGACGCAGCTGTCGGAGGACTCGCTGCCCGCGGCGGACATGGTCAGCACCACGCCCTTGGGCAGCGACTTTTGCGGCTTGGCCTTGCCGCAGAAGAAGTCCCAGAAGTCGCCGTCGTAGAGCGCGCCGTGGGCCATGGCCTTGGCCGAGTCGATGGCGGAACCGCCGCCCACGGCCAGCACGAAGTCCACCTGCTCGCGGCGAATGAGTTCAATGCCTTCATAGACCTTGGTGTCGCGCGGGTTGGGCTGCGCGCCGCCGAGGGAGACGTGCTTGAGGCCCGCCGCGTCCAGAGAAGCTTCCACGCGGGCGATAAGGCCCGAGCGCACCGCCGAGCCGCCGCCGTAGTGGATGAGCACCTTGGTCGCGCCCAGCGCGCGCACTTGCTCGCCGGTCTGGTCCTCCACCCCGCGCCCGAACACGAAGCGGGTGGGCAGATAGTGGCTGAAGTTGATCATGATCTACTCCTCCTTGAAGATCTCCCATATTTTTCCGGCGACGCCTCTTGCCAGGGCGCGGTGCCCCTCGGCGGTGAGGTGTACGCCGTCTTCTTCCGAGGCGCGGCAGAAGTCCGCCGCGTTGACATACTCGCAGCGCATCAGTTTGGCGATGCGCAGATACTCCTCCGCCAAATGTTCCGAGACCTCGACGCTGCGCGTGTCGAACGTCCCCGCCATGCGCGTTTTCAACACTTCCCTGCGCACCGGCGGCGGGGAAATGATGGGCACGCGCGCAGGCTCGCCCCGCGCGTCCGCCGCGTAGAGGCGGCAAAGACGCACAAGATGCGCCAGCGCCTGGGCGATGGCAGGCGCGGACATGGCAAAGCGCTGCTTTGTGTCGTTCGTGCCCAGCATGACGATCACCAGATCCAGCGGGTCGTGGCTCATCAGGCAGGGCGGCAGGTATTGCATGCCGCTCTTGTAGCCGCCCTCCACGGGGTCGTCGAAGGCAATGGTGCGCCCGCCGAAGCCTTCTTCCAGCACGCGAAAGCCCTCGCCCAGCAGCATCTGCAAAAGCGTCGGCCAGCGCGCGTCTTCGCCGTAGCGCGGCCCGACCGGATTGGTGCCGTAAGTGTTGGAATCGCCAAAGCAGAGTATGCGCCGTTTATTCATGCCATTTCATCCATTCCGGGGTAAGGTAGCGGCGGATGGGCAGCTGCGGCC
>CAMMGP010000216.1 GCA_946496415.1 uncultured Clostridia bacterium
GGCCTCTACGGGCGCGGGGGCGACAACGGGCGCGACGGGCGCGACGGCGGGCGCCTCGGCGTTCTCGCGCACGGGGCGGTTCATCTCGCGCTTGGCAGGCAGTTCGCCCTCATAGCGGATGACGAGATAACGCAGCACCTGGTCGGAGATCTTCAGGTTGCGCTCCAGTTCGCGGGGCAGGTCGGCGGGGGCCTTGATGTACATCAGCACATAGTAGCCCTCGGTCTTGTAGTTGATGGCGTAGGCCAGACGGCGCTTGCCCCACTCATCGACGCGCTCCACTTCGCCGCCGTTCTTGACGACGAGCTCGTTAAACCGGTTGATCAGCTCGCTGCGCGCGCTGTCTTCCAGCGCGGCATCGACCACATACATCACTTCATACTGGTTCATGGGAAACGTTCACCTCCTTATGGACTTCGGCCGTGGCCGTTTGGCCATGGCAAGGATGCGCCAATTCCATATTATATCAGAAAAAAAGCCGGCGCGCAAGGGGTAGGATTGTGAAAAAATCGCGTCAGGGGCCTCAGCCCTCGTTGAGTTCCGCGCATTGCAGCATGTTGCGGCAGAGAAACAGCGCCAACAGCGCCATCGGCACGTTGAGCACGGCCAGCGCCGCGTAGCACAGCGCCTCGGGATAGCCCATGGCCCCCAGCGCGATGGCCGCCGCCGCGCCCGGCAGGGCGATGAGCAGCATCAGAAGCACGTAGAAAAACATGGTGAGGAACTTGGACGACACGCCGCCAAACAGCCGCATTTCCGCCACCGTGTCGGCATTGTAGACCAGCGTGAACGACCAGCGGGCCAGCACCAGCGCGGCGATGGTCCAAAGGTCGAGGCCCAGGATCAGGCCCGCCGGCACAAAGACCACCAGGGATTCCCAGAACCCGTTCATCACGCTCTGCCGCAGCGCCGAAAGCAGCTTGGAAAACGAACTTTCCGGGATCAGGTAAATGTACGGCTTGGTCAGTTCGCGGCCAAAGCGAGAGAGCGCCTCGGAGAACATCTGCATGTACACGGCCATGAGGAACACCGGCAGCGCGCCGTTTTCCCGCATGAAAAAGGCGAAGACAATGACGACGGCGGCGAACACCAGCGCCAGGGGCGAAAGCACAAATCGCCGCGCGCGGCGCTCCTCCACGCGATGCTTGTAGTAGACCGCGGCCGCGCCCCAGCCGCGGCCCAGGCCCACCTTGCCCACCTTGACGTTGGCGGGAGCGCTTTCGGCCACGCGGCCCTCCTTCTGCGCGGTGATGGCCGAGTGCGAAACTTCCGCCGTGCGCAGCACGTCCTCGTAATAGTCATGGTCGTAGCGGGCGATGAGCACCACCACGGCGATCAGGAAGGCCGCCGTCAGCGCCGCGTAGGCGGCAAGCATGATAAAGTCGCCCGTCATCGCCCCGCGCAGCATCGCCGCCGTCCACCCGGCCACGGGCATGAGGCGGAACAGGGGCGAATCGGCGGCGTCCACCAGCGAAGAAAGCGACATGCCGCCCGGCGCGAGCGCCGCGCGCGCCAGAACCGCCACGAGAAAAGCGCCCAGCACGCCGTAGATCAGCCCCTCGGCCAGCGCGCGGCGGCGCGGCGACATGCTGGTCAGCGAATAGGCGGCCATGGCCACCACCTGCGCCAGAAACACGCTCACGCCGTAGAGCACGACGATGAGGATGAGGATGCCCACGCCCACGCCGTAGAGCGAGTGCAGCCAGCCATACTGAAAGAGCAGAAACAGCCCCAGCAGCAGTGAGGCCCCCAGCTGGCGAAACAGACCGTAGTAGAGCACCGCGCGCGGGCGGATGGGCGCGGGAAAGAGCAGGTTGACGTCGGAGAGCGTGAACATACTGGCGCCGTTTTTGAAGCCCGCGCTCACGAGAATCACAAACATCAGCCCGTAAAAGGCCCCGGCCAGCGCCGGCAGTTCCCGCGCGTCGCGCGTCGCGCCCCCGGCCTCGCCGCCGCCCAGCAGCGTGATGGCAAACAGCGCGATCACCAGCACAAGGTAGATCAGCCGCGCCGGCTTGCGCACCATCTCCTTGAACTGCGCCTTGAGGCGCGTGAGCAACAGATAGACGAGCGCGCTTTTCATTTTGACGCCTCCCCGCCCTCGGTGATGGAAAAGAACATCTCCTCCAGCGAGCGCTCATTGCCGTCGCCCTGCCGCTTCACCGCGGCCAGACGGCCGTGCATCATGATATGGGCCACGTCCCAGAAATCCTCCACGCTGTCGATCATGTGCGTGCTGATGAGCAGCGCCGCGCCGTCTGCGCGCAGTTCGCCGAACATCTCCTTCAGTTCCTTGATGGCGTGGGGATCGAGGCCGACCAGAGGCTCGTCGAAGATGATCACTTTCGGCCTGTGTACCAACTGGCAGCAGATGGACAGTTTCTGCTGCATGCCCTTGGAGAGCTCCTTGCCCAGCTTGTCGCGCTTGTCCCACATCTCAAAGCGCTGAAGCAAGGCCTCGCCATAGCCGTCGTCGTCCATGCGGTAGGCGCGGCGCATGAATTCCAGGTGTTCAGAAACGGTGAGAAGGTCGTACACCGCCGGCATCTCCGGTATGTAGCCCAGCGCGCGTTTGGCCTCGAGCGTTTTGTTGCCGTGGCCGCAGATTTCAATGTTGCCCTCAAAGCGCAAAAGACCGGCGATGCACTTGATCAGCGTCGATTTGCCCGCGCCGTTCGGGCCCAGAAGCACCGCCAGCTCGCCGCTTTCCACGGCAAAGGAAACGCCGTCGTTGGCCAGCGTTTTGCCATAGCGCTTGCTGACGTTTTCAATATGCAGCATGGTTTCCCCCTCCTTGCGGCAAGAGTATAGCAGAAGCGTGGGCGCGTGGCAAGGGAAAACGGTTGAATCATACACTTTTTTTACCCTGACCGGCGATCCCGCGCACGAAAACGCGGCGCGGCGGCTGAGGACGGACTGGGAACGCCGGCCGCAGGCGGCAGCCTCCGCGCGTGGGCGTGTTTCCAGGAAGGCGAAGGCGCCGGAAGATGGCACTGCCGGCTGGGCCAGCGTTGAAAACGCCGGTCTGGCGCTTGTCCTTTTTCCGGTGAAAGCATATGCAATAGAGCTGCGGACGCATTTTCTCTTGTGCTTTTGTGCGGAAGGAATGATTGGACAGGCGGGGGGAAATGACGCATCCTTGCCCCGCGGGGCAAGGATATGCTGCAAGTGTGCGGGATCGA
>CAMMGP010000217.1 GCA_946496415.1 uncultured Clostridia bacterium
TCGGCCCCCATGGGGACGGGGATATTATACACGATGCGCGGGGAAAATGCAAGGGCTAATTCGTGCGAAAATAGCGCGTGCTTTTCCCCCGGCCCTCATGATGCCTGTTGACGGAAGAAAGGATTTTTGCCGGCTTGACGGGCTGCCTGAAATCCCCTGAAAAGCAAATCCTGTCGAAATTCAAAAGTTTTTGCAATCAATAGCAAAAACTTGATTTTTTTGAACGTTTGTGCTATGAAATGCACGCTGTGCCGTTTTTATCGCGAACCGCTCACGCACTGTGCGCAATATTGATGACTTCCAGCCCCTGTTTTTGGGCATAGCGGACCGTATAGGCGGTGCCGCCGGTCGCTTTGGTCAGGTAGCAGATGCACACGCTGCTGCAATCCACCAGGTGGCGATTGCGCCGAAGCATACATTCGTCCGTATATACCTGAGAAACATAGACAACTTTGTCCGCCTGTTCCCGGATGCGCGTATAGACTGCTTTGTCCGGGACGTTCCAGAACTTTGTCTGGGAGTGGCAAGGCAAGACCAGTATCAGACGGATGTGCGGATACTGCGCTTTCAATGCCAGCACGAGTTGCGCCGCCATGGTATCGAATCCCAAAGCGCCTCCTGTGCCGAAAAAGCGGTAGCCCTTTTCGACCAGACGGGTGATGACATTTTCCAGGCGCTGGTGCAAAATCCTGCTCTGTCCCGCGGGAATGCTTCGATGTCCTGTAAAACATGCTGTCCGCTCTCTCATTTTTTCCTCCAAAGTCCCTTTGCACTCTATTATATGGCATATTGTTGAATCAAGTCAACAACACGCCATTAATTTTATCGCCCATCGTGGATATAATTTAACAAGGGAAGCAGAGGTGAGAGGAATGGATGCGGAACTGTGCTTGCAGGACATCGGGCGGCGGATCATGGAGCGCCGCAGGAAACTCGGTCTGACGCAGGAAGCGCTTGCCGAAAAGGGCGATGTGACGGCGCAGTTCGTCTCCTACGCCGAAGCGGGCAAAAGGGCGATGCGCCCGGAGAATCTTTTGAAGATCGCCGCCGCGCTCGGGGTGAGCGCCGATTATCTGCTGACCGGCGACATCATCGACAAAGACCTCCTGCTGCTGGCGGATAAACTGCGAAGGTTGACGCCCGCGCAGGTGCGCATCGTGGAGAGCATCATCGACGAGTGCTGTAAGCTGTATAGCCCTGAACCGTAAAAAAACATCCTGTGGCATGGCGCCGCGGGATGTTTTTCGTCGGGAAAACGCTGTTTGAAAGGCTCACATCTCCTTCTGATACTTGCACATATAGTACACCATGCACCCGGCCACGAACAGGTAGGCGGCCACCAGCAGCAGCACGACGCCTATGTCCGCGCCCATCAGCGCCAGCGAAACCATCAGCGCGCCGAAGACGTAGAACATCCTGTCCAGCGCCTTGGCCTTGGCGCGGTTGAGGATGGCCACGTTGCGCTCGTCCTTTTCCTCGATGGCCTTTTCGCGCGCAACGTCCGGGTGTTTGCGAAAGACGGCGGCGTTGGCAAGCGCGCCCACGCCGTGGCCGAACGCGCCGCAGCCCAGGCCGATGAGCACGTAGGGAAGCGCCGCCATCGCGCCCGCCGCCTCCGGGAAGGTTCTGGCGAGCCACAGGCCCACGGCCGTCAGCACGATGCCCAGCGCCGCCACCAGATAACCGAGAGACTTCGTTTTCATAGCGTGTCCTCCTGTTCGTCGTAGAGAAAGATTTCTTCAATGGGCAGATCGAAAAAGCGGGCGATGCGGAAGGCCAGCAGGATGGACGGGTTGTAGCGCCCGTTTTCCAGCGAGCCGATCGTCTGCCGCGACACGGACAGCGCCTTCGCCAGTTCCTCCTGACGAATGCCCCGCTCCTTGCGCAGCGCCTCCAGGCGGTTTTTCATTTCGCCGCCTCCTTTCGTGGAAAGTTTGCTTTCCGTGGATGCAGTATAGCACGGAGAGGAGAGAATGTCAAGCGTGCTTTCCATGAAAACAGAGATTTGGAATATATTCCCAAAAACATACGGAAATTTTTTCATCAACCACCGGCGGGCTTTCTGCGTCTATCCAATAAAGGAGGGGGAAGGGCGATGCGAAAGGGAGCGTGTGCGCTGCTGGCGCTTGTTCTGGCGCTGCTGCCGGGAATGGCCCGGAGCGAGGCGGTTCTTGTGCGCGAGGTGGATCACATCGCCTCCATGGACGCCGCCGAGTGCGGGCTGCTTTTGTCGGGCAGTTACGCGGACGGCGAGGCGGACAGGCCGTCTGTCCGGTTTCTCGACTTTGCCGGGCGGCGGCTGTATTCCTGGGGCGACCGCGCCCACGACGGCGGCTACGCGGACGCGGCGCTGTTCGATGGCGGGGGCTGCGCGGTCCTGCGCTATGGAGACGAGGGCTATTGCGTGGACTTCCTCCGCGACCGCGAGACTGTCTGGAACAGGGAGGTCAGCGAGCGCGGCGCGTTCAACCTCTTTTGCGATGGCGAACGCATACTCGTGGACGCTGCGCCCGCGGTGCGGGTTTCGACGCTGACGGCGCTGGACATGGACGGCGGGACGGTTTGGGAGGCGCGCTGGGAGGAGAGCCTACGCTTTGCGGGCATACTCGCCTGCGCGGAGGGCTATCTGGCCTACGGCTACCGTGTCGAAGCGGAGGAAAATTATCCTTTCGCCGTCTGCGTGGACGCGCAGGGCGCGGAAGTGTGGCGCTGTGAGGGGCAGGAGAGGGGCGAGGTCGTGGCCGCCTGCATGGATGGGGAAGAGGTGCTGCTGCTCATGGACAATCTCGGCGGAGACGGCTGGCCCACGCGCCTGACGCGCCTGCGCGCGGGCGCGGTCGTCTGGCAGCAGGACTACCCCTCGGCGCGGGTGGAGGGCGCGGCCACGCAGGGGACGCTGGACATCCTGCCATACGAGGGAGGCGCGCTCATCGCCCTGCGTTTCGGCCATCCCCTCGCGGGCGAATGCCTGCTGCGGCAGGTGGACGCGCAAGGTGCGGTGATGGCCGAATGGCGCGTGGCCTTTCCTGAACTGTACGGCGTGCGGATGGCGGCGTTCGTCCCCTGCGGGGAGGCGGTCTATCTGGCGGCCTGCGGCGAGCCTCCGGAGGCCGCGGTGGAGACAGCCGGCTGGTTCGTCGGGAGGGACCCGAGGCTGGGGCACTT
>CAMMGP010000218.1 GCA_946496415.1 uncultured Clostridia bacterium
CGCCCCCTGTGCGAAGCGCTGGCCGCCTTTGGCTTGCCGGTTCTGGCGGGCGACATGCCCAAGACGCCGCCCACGGCGCCCCACGCCGTGGCCACGGTGGAGGGCGGCGAACTGTTCGAGGGCGACCTTGACAAGCTGCGCGCGCTGGACGCGGACGTGCGCGTGCGCATGATCGCGCTGACGTGGAATTTTGAAAACGAGTTGGGCTTCCCCGCCATGGGCGGCTCGAAAAACGCCCTCAAGCCGCGCGGGCGGGAATTCCTTGCCGAGATGGGCCGTCTGCGCGTGCTGGCGGACGTTTCCCACCTCAACGAGGCCGGTTTCTGGGACGTGTGCGAGTTTTCCCTCCTGCCGCCCGTTGCCAGCCATTCGGACTGCCGCTGGCTGTGCGACGTGCCGCGCAACTTGACGCGCGAGCAGGCGCGCGCCATCTTCGAGCGCAGGGGCTACATCGGCATCAACTTCTGCCCCGAGTTTCTGCGCGAAGACGGCCGCGCCGCCATCGACGACGTGGTGCGCCACATGGACGCCTATATGGAACTGGGCGGCGAGGACTGCGTGGGCTTCGGTTCGGACTTCGACGGCATTTCCGAAACGCCGGAGGGCCTTGCCACGGCGGCGGACTTCCCCAAAGTGCTGGAAGCACTGGCAAAACGCGGGTATACGCAAACGCAGATCGAAAAGATCGCCGGGCTGAACCTCTACCGTGTATTGCGCGAGACGAATCGAGGCCAGGAGGGCAGATAAAAATAAATAGGAAGAAGCCGTTCCCACAGAGCATTCGTGGGAACGGCTTCTTTGTATCGCCATGCATGGCCGCCGCGGAGCGCTAAGTCTTTTTCGCCCGCTCCTTGAGCCGCAACAGGCGCACGTATTCCACCGCCGCCTCGCGATCCTCCTCGGAAAGCGAGAGGACGGCGTTCAAAAGCGCCGTGCAGGAACAGTCCTTCGTCACCTGTACGTTGCGAAAGGACTTGTTCTCCGGCCGCTGCGTGCGGCCCAGAAGGTAGTCGGCGGAGACGTCGTACAAGTCGAGGAGTTTGCGCAAATGGCGCAGCGGCAGGTCGATCTGCCCCGTTTCATACTGCGAATACTGCTGCTGCGAGATGCCCAGCGCCACGCCGACTTCTTTTTGCGACATGTCCTTGTCCGTGCGCAACGCGCGCAATATTTCCGGCATCGTTTTCGTCCCTGCCACCCCCTCTCAAAAATAAATGTATACTACAATGGATATTATGTATTGAAATGACATCTTATTTGATGTATAATACATCTTATAAAATGTTGTTCGGATAAAAAAACAGCCCGCGCGGTCTTTCCGCACGGACTGCCAGGGCCCTACGCTTTCTCCTGCTTTATACTTTATGCCTCTTTCGTCTCGAACGCCTCCAGCAGCTTTTTGAGCATATCCTCCGCGATGGCGAACTGCCTGGGCGTCAGGCGCGAGAGCATCGCCGTCAGGGCGCGCGGGTCGTTTTCCCCGCCCGTCCCGAAGAGCAGCGCGTCGCTGGAAACATGCAGGGATACGCAAATGGCCTTCAACGTGGACAGGGATGCGCCCACCACGCCCCGCTCGATGGCCGAGAGGCTCTTGGGCTCCAGCCCCACGCGCTCGGCCAGCGCGTCCTGCGTCAACCCCGCGCGCTCCCGCGAGCGCTGTATGCGCGCGCCAACTTCCACATTGATCGCTTTCTTTTCCTTCAAGGCAACACCACCCCACAATACTAGTGTATGAAAAGATGGCGTTGACAAAACGCATTATCGCGCTTATTATTTTCGTATTAATAATGCGAAAGCGGAGGAGAAGCATGCTCGTTTGCACCTTTGCCGGCCACCGGCAGGTGTTCGCGGCGGACGTGGCGCAAAAGGCGCGCGACGCGCTGGAGCGCCTTGTGGAGATCGACCGGGAACTGACGTTCTACACCGGCGGCATGGGCGAATTCGACAGCCTTTGCGCCGCGGCGGTGCGCCGCCTGCGTGCCAGACACCCGGAGGCGCGGATAAGGCTGTATCTGGTGCTGCCCTACCTGACGGCGGAGGTCAACCGCTCGGGGGCGTATTACGAGGCGGCTTTTGACGGCGTGTTCGTGCCCCCGGAACTGCTGGGCCTGCACTACAAGAGCGCCATCCTGCGCCGCAACCGCTGGATGGTCGACCGCGCGCAGGTGCTGCTCTCCTATGTGACGCGCGACTTCGGCGGCGCTTCCGCCACGCTGCGCTACGCGAAAACGCGCCCCGGCCTGCGTATCATCGACCTCGCCGGGGCATAAAAACCCCCTCGGGCGCGCGTCCCAAGGGGGCTGTCTCTTCCTTTTACATCTTCCCGAGTTGGCCCATGATGTCGCGGGCGACGACCACGCCGGTGACGGAGGCCTGCATCAGACCCCGCGTCACGCCCGCGCCGTCGCCAATGGCGTAGAAGCCGGGCAGGGCGGTTTCGAAGCGCTCGCCCACGGCCACCTTGGAGGAGTAGAACTTTACCTCCACGCCGTAGAGCAGCGTGTTCTGCGAATAGAGGCCAGGGGCCACGTGGTCAAAGGCGCGCATGGCCTCGATGATGCTGGTGAGGTGGCGGTGCGGCAGCACGAAGGAGAGGTCGCCGGGCACGGCGGTCTCCAGCGTGGGAATGGTGGTGGACTTTTTCAGCCGCGAGGCGTCCGTGCGGCGGCCCTTGAGCAGGTCGCCGAGGCGCTGCACCATCACGCCGCCGCCGGTGAGCATGTTGCCCAGCTGGGCGATGTAGCGGCCGTACTCGATGGGCTGGTCGAACGGCTCGGTGAAGCGCGTGGAAACCAACATGGCGAAGTTGGTGTTGTGCGTGCGCAGTTTCTGATCGGCATAGCTGTGGCCGTTGACCACGGCGAGGCCGCCTTCGTAATGCTCCTCGCTGACCAGTCCGCCGGGGTTCATGCAGAAGGTGCGCACCTTGTTTTCAAAGGTGTCGGAATAGTAGACCAGCTTGGCCTCGTAGAGGTGCTGGGTGAGGTGATCCATCACCGAATTGGGCACCTCGACGCGCACGCCGATGTCCACTTCGTTGTTGTGCGTCTCGATGTCGTTCTCCCTGGCCATCTGCGAAAGCCACGCCGCGCCGCCGCGGCCGGGGGCGGCCACCACGTAGCGGGCGCGTTCCA
>CAMMGP010000219.1 GCA_946496415.1 uncultured Clostridia bacterium
GGTCGCGCCGGCGCCGGTGGGGCCGGAAGGGCCGGAAGGCCCGCAGCAGCAACAGCCATAGGGGATGGGGCGGCAACTGGGTTGACAGCAGCGGCCCGCCGCGCGTAGACCGCCGCCGGAAGATGTGTTATAATAATAGGAGTTGGGAAGCATTGACATCACCTCATCATCCTTGCTTCCCTGCATCGTATGCCGCCGCGTCGGGGGGAGTGCGGCGCGTCCTGAGGAGGAGAAGATGAAAAGAGGTTGGGGGATCGCCCTGTTCTGTATCTGCTTTTGCGCGCTGCTGCTCGTCTGCGCCCTCTGGCGCGGGCTGACGCTGCGCTTTTATCGCCTGGAGACGGACAAACTCACCGAAGACGCGCGCTTGCGCATCGCCCTGCTCACCGACCTGCACAGCGCCGTCTACGGCGAAGGCCACCGTGAACTTCTCGACCTCGTGCTCAATCAGCGCCCGGACGTCATCCTCCTGGGCGGCGACATCGTCGACGATGTGGCGCCGCTGGAAAACGCCCTGTCCTTCTTCGAGGCCCTTTCCCGTACCGGCATTCCCGCCTATTATGTCTCCGGCAACCACGACCGCTGGCGGCCGGACTTTGAAGACGTGCTGGAGGTGATCAAAGGTTACGGAGTAACCATACTGGAGGACGGCGTGCTGCCTCTGGACACCCCGTGGGGACGGGTGAACCTCTGCGGCCTGCGCGAATACCGCACGGCGGAGGAATGCGCCGCCGCCCTCGCCGCCGCCTTTCCCGCCCTCTCCCCGGACGCCTACAACATACTCCTCGCCCATCGTCCGGACTACATCGACCTCTACCGCCAGTATCCCTTCGACCTCGTGCTCTCCGGCCACACCCACGGCGGGCAGGTTCGCATCCCCCTGCTGGTCAACGGCCTTTTCGCCCCCGATCAGGGCTGGTTCCCCCAGTACGCCGGCGGCCTTTACGAGGTGGGGGAGACGTCCCTCGTCGTCAGCCGCGGCCTTTCCTATTATCCGCGCCTGCCGCGCGTGTTCAACCCGCCCGAAGTGGTCGTCATAGATGTCGAAGGAACGCGCAAAGCCGCGCAATCTTAACCGCATCGCGTTTGACAATGCGTGTAAACTGTGATAGATTTTTATATACACGGGTATATCCCACCGACATGTTTGGAAAGGAAGGATCCTTATGTCTCAGCTCAAGGGTGCCTGCATCATCGGCCAGTCCGGCGGCCCGACCTCCGTCATCAACGCCAGCGCTTACGGCGCGATCAAGACCGCGCTGGAGAGCGACTGCATCACCAAGGTGCTGGGCGCGCGCCACGGCATCAAGGGCGTGCTGGACGACGACCTCATCGATATGGGCAAGGAAGACCCCAAGGAACTGGAAATGATGAAATTCACGCCCTCCTCGGCGCTGGGCTCCTGCCGCTACAAGCTCAAGGACCCCGATGAGGACGATACCGACTACAAGCGCATCCTCGAGATCTTCAAGAAGTACGACGTCCGCTATTTCTTCTACAATGGCGGCAACGACTCCATGGATACCTGCAACAAGATCTCCAAGTTCATGCTCAAGAACGGCTATGAGTGCCGCGTGATGGGCATCCCCAAGACCATCGACAACGACCTGGCCGGCACCGACCATTGCCCGGGGTTCGCCTCCGCCGCCAAGTACATCGCCACCTCCGTCATGGAAGTGTACTGCGACGCGCACGTCTATGATACTGGCATGATCACCATCATCGAGTGCATGGGCCGTCACGCGGGTTGGCTGACCGCCGCCGCCGCGCTGGCTGGCGTCAAGGGCTGCGGCCCCGACCTTATCTATCTGCCGGAAGTGGATTTCGACCTCGACGACTTCACCAAGAAGGTTAAGGACATCTACGAGCAGAACAAGAACTGCATCGTCGCCGTCTCCGAGGGCATCCACGACAAGGATGGCACCTTCATCGCCGAGTACGCCAACAAGAACATGGCCAAGGATTCCTTCGGCCACGCGCAGCTGGGCGGCCTGGCGGCCTTCCTCGCCAACCACGTCAAGCAGGCCACCGGCGCCAAGGTGCGCGGCATCGAGCTTTCCCTGCTGCAGCGCTGCGCGGCGCACTGCGCCTCCCAGACCGACATCGACGAGTCCTTCATGGCCGGCAAGGCCGCCGTGGAGAACGCCGTCAATGGCGTCACCGACAAGATGGTCGGCTTCGAGCGCGAGATGGTGGACGGCAAGTACACCTGCAAGATCAAACTCTTTGACCTGAGCATCGTCGCCAACACCGAGAAGAAGGTGCCGCGCCAGTGGATCAACAACGAGGGCGACGGCATCACCGACGGCTTCATCGACTACGCTCTGCCCCTCATTCAGGGCCAGACCAAGATGACCGTCGAAGACGGCCTGCCCCGCTTCGTGCACCTGAAGAAGGTCAAGGCCGAGGCGTAAGGCTCGCACTGCTCCCAAAGGCTCCCGGAGATTCCGGGGGCCTTTTGCGTGCCATCGCTTGACAAAACATTTTAGAATCGTTATAATAATTTTAGAATCATTCCAATCATGGTGATCGCTATGACCGATTACGAACGGCGCATCTATGAACTGATTAACGCCTCGCATAGCCATATGACCGCCGAGGAAGTCCACAAACAACTCAAAAGCGAATGCTCCTCCGTCTCCCTGGCCACCGTTTACAACAACCTCAACAAACTCTGGGGCCTGAAACTCATCCGCAAGGTGTCCGTGCCCGGCTCGCCCGACCGCTACGACCGCGCCGTGCGGCACGATCATCTCGTCTGCCGCGGCTGTGGCAAACTCACGGACATCTGCTTTTCCGACCTCACGCCCGCCCTGCAGGCGCAGACCGATGAGGAGATCCTCTACTACGACCTCAAGGTCATCTATCTCTGCCCCGAATGCCGCCAAAAGGCGAAGGGGGAGGGCAAGCGCTGAACCAACGCGCCGCCTGCTTGCGGCGCGCCGCGATAACGACCCCAAGGGAGGAAGTCATGGCATGAGATACGTCTGCTCCATCTGCGGCTATGTCTACGACGAGGCAAAGCAGGGCAAGCCCTTTGCCGCGCTGCCGGAAACGTGGACATGCCCCCTCTGCGGCGCGGCCAAGTCCGCCTTCGCCCCGGAAGCGGCGGCGAAGAGCGCCGCG
>CAMMGP010000220.1 GCA_946496415.1 uncultured Clostridia bacterium
ACGCTGTTTGCCCCTGCGGGGCAAAAGCGCTTCAGAGTGGCGCGCCTGATTTTGGTTTGTCGCGGGGGAGAGCAGGGCGTTGGGGTGGTTTGCCCATCAGGAACGGTTGGCAGGCGCGCCGGGAAAACGGAAAGCGGACAGCAATTCATGCAGACTGCGTTTCCAAAATGTCGCAGGCGGCAAGCCCCTGCGCGTGGGCTTGTCGCCGTCTGCGCGCAGTCGCCCCAAGCGGAACGAATCGCAGCCTGTCTGCCCCCTGCTCGTGGGGCAGACAGGGTCTACTTCGAGCCAACGGCGCTGTCAGCCGGCACTGCCGGCCCGGCGGGCTCTGCCCGCACCCGCTCAAGGGATCAATCCCTTGAGAATCCCTTTTTGGGGAACGGCAGCCGTTGTTTCCCCGCAGCCCCGTCCCCAACGCCGCAGGCGGCAAGCCCCTGCTCGTGGGCTTGCCGCCGTCTATTCCCACCACCGCTCCAACCGGAACGAAACGAAGCGCCCAAGCCCCCTACTCGTGGGGCTTGGGCGCGTCTACTTCGAGCCAACGGCACTGGCCGGCGACACTGCCGCCCTCTGCCGGGTTAGTTGGCCATTTTCTTGTATTCCTCGATGAGGGCCGCGTCGTCGGTCAGCTCCATCTCGAAGCCGGACTCGTAGACCTGGCCGGGCTCGAGGGTGATGAGCAGGCCGTTCGCGCGCGCCTCGACGCGGGAGAGCACGCCCGAGGTGGTCGGCTCGAGGCCGAGCACGTATTCGCCGGCGCGCATGCACTTCCACTCGCACAAAAGCGGCAGCGCCTTGGCGTCGAAGCGCAGCGCCGCGGCCATGCCCAGCTTTTCATTGTGCAGCATGGCAAAGCCCTGCGCCGGGAAGCCGGTGTGGAAGTAGCACTGTTCCGCGCGGCCGATCTCCGGGGCCTCCATGCGGTCGTGAATGGCGAGGCCCTCGCGGGCGAAATCGTCGCGGGGCTCGACGTGGCCGGAGTTGACGTAGATGCGCGCGCCCTCGTCCAGCAGCGGATGGCCGAAATTGATGTGGTAGATCAGCATCATCGGCGTGGGCTCAAAGCCCTGGTTCTCCACGCGGTCGATCACCTGATAGGCGTTCTTTTCCGTGTGTATGCGCACCTCGCGGGTGAGCAGCATGTTCTCCTCGAACACGCAGGCCTCGCGCACTTCGCCGCGCAGGCGCAGGATGGCCTCGTCGCCCTCGTAAACCGTCTCATAGGCCACCTTGGCGGCGGGGGTGTTGTCGTAATTGCCGTGCAGGCCGAGTTTGCGGCCGCCGTCCTCGCAGGCGGCGCCGGCGTAAGTGATGCCGCAGGTGGTGAGCATGCCGGCGTTGAACTGCTTGAGGAAGCCGCGGCCCGCGTCCTCGGTGTAGAGCGAGGGCGCGCGCAGGCCCACCTTGGCGGCGAAGGAGACGTTCACGCCCTTATAGCGCAGGCAGGGGATGTCCAGGCCGCGGTCGGCCGCCAGCGTCATTTCCAGACCCTTGCCATTTTTCACGTCCAGGGCGCGCATGCCCCGCGCAGGGCCGTCGTTGCAGGTATAATCCTTGATGCCGAAGATGGCGTCAAGGTCGCCCACATACTGGCGCAGCGTCTGCATTTCACTTTTTTTCATGGATATGGATGCTCCTTTCGGAAATGAATTTCCTGCATATAGTATAGCGCGTTTTGCGGCGCGGGGCAAGGGCTGTTTTTGAACAGGGAAGGCAACAGGAATAAATGATTGTTTTGTAAAGAAAGCGCTTGACGGCTGGCATTTTTTGGAGATATAATGGTAAAAACATGGTGTTTGCACAATAAAGGGATGGAGGAAGGACCCATGAAAAAATCTCTGCGCTGCATGGCGGTTTTGCTGGCGGTTTTGCTGGCGCTCCCGGGCTTCGCGTTCGCCGAGGGGGAAATGCTGGAATCGCCCACACTGCCGGACGAGCCGGTGGTGAGTTGTGAGCACGAGTTTTCCCGCACGTTCCTTGAAATGACCGACCGCGTGGAATACGCCCCCAAGGACGCGGACTGGCACACGCGCACAGACTATGCGCTCTATTGCAATGTGTGCCTGCTCTGCGGCCTGACCACCGAAGCGTGGGAGGAGTCCTACAGCAACACCGATTCGAGCCACGACTTTGAAAACGGCGTCTGCCCCACCTGCGGCTACGTCTGCGCGCACGAAAACGGCACGCGCGAAGAAGAGATATGGACCGCGAAGGAGGAGTACGTGTACGTCGACGAATGGACGCACACCTACACTGCCTACAAGATGACGCGCGACGTATGCGTGCATTGCGGCATGCCCTTCAACGAGGAATACGCGGTCGAGTTCACCGAGCAGCAGCCGCACGGGTTCGTGAACGACGTCTGCGAGGGCTGCGGCGCGCAAAGCGTCTGCCCGCACGATATGGTGACGGTGTCCTACCGCTACGTCCTCGAGGAAACGTATACGCCGATCGACGACTATACCCACCGCCGCGACAGCGTGGCGCATCCCCTCTATATCTGCCTGCGCTGCGGGCAGGAATGGGAAGATACGTCCACCACGCGCACGGAGTCCGCGATCGATCATCACCATTTTGAGGACTACAACGACGGCAAGTGCGCCTGCGGCATGGACGACCCCGGTTGCCCGCACGAGCACCTGGGCGAGTATGGAGAACTCTCCTACGACCATCCGTTCGAGTGCACCATGGTGGACGCCTATACCCACCTCTTTACCGGCACGTGGGTATACTACCCCCAGTGCCTGGACTGCGGCGAGATCCTCTTCGATGCGCCGCGCTATGAGGAGATCTCCGAGGTCATGCCGCATGGCGAGTATTACCCCGGCGGCCTGTGGTGCATGCTGTGCAAGTGCATCTGCAACGCTGCGGGCGACGAACTGCCCGTCTTTACCTGCGAGCACGCAAACACCACGCGCCGCGTCGTCTCCGGTGAGGACGGCTACATGTGCGTGGACGCGCAGACGCATATCGCCGCCGCCTACACCGCCACGCAGGATTTGTGCACCAACTATGTCTGCCAGCAGGTGGTCAACGAGGAAGTGGAATACACGCCCCTCGAGGGCGCGACGGCCCAGCCGCATACCTACGATGAGAGCGGCGTCTGCACCGCCTGCGGCTAC
>CAMMGP010000221.1 GCA_946496415.1 uncultured Clostridia bacterium
CGCGCCGCCATCGAGCGCGTGCGCACGCCGGACTTTGCCGCCAGCCGCGGCGAATACCTGAACGGCGTGCTGCTGGCAAACTATCTGGGCTGGGATTTCATCGACGCGGCGGACGTGGTGCGCTTTGACAAGCAGGGCGCTTTCGCCGCTGAGTGGACCAACCGCGTGCTCTCCGAGGAACTGAAAAAGCACGAGCGCGCCGTCATTCCCGGCTTTTACGGCGCTTTTCCGGATGGCAGCGTGCGCACGTTCTCGCGCGGCGGCAGCGACATCTCCGGCGCGCTGGTGGCCCGCGCCGCCGAAGCTGAACTGTACGAGAACTGGACGGACGTCTCCGGCTTTCTCATGGCCGACCCGCGCGTGGTCAAGAATCCCGCCGGTATTGAGCGCCTCACCTACCGCGAACTGCGCGAGCTTTCCTACATGGGCGCGACCGTTTTGCACGAGGACGCCATCTTCCCCGTGCACAAGGCCGGTATTCCCACCAACATCCGTAACACCAACGACCCCGACCATCCCGGCACGATGATCGTCGACAAGGCGAAGGACGTTCAATACCGCTACCCCATCACCGGCATCGCCGGCCACAAGAACTTTTCCCTCATCTCCATCGAAAAGGCGATGATGAACGCGGAACTGGGCTTTGGCCGCCGCGTGTTGCAGGCGGTGGAGGAATTCGGCATCTCCTTCGAGCATCTGCCCACCGGCATCGACACCATGTGCGTGGTCGTTTCCGATGTGGAATTGAACCGCTACCGCGACAAACTCATCAACCGCATCAACGAACTCTGCCAGCCGGATCACATCGAGATTTCCTCCGGCCTTGCCCTCATCGCCACCGTGGGCCAGGGCATGGTGCGCACGCGCGGCACGGCGGCGAAGCTGTTTGGCGCGCTCTATCAGGCCGGCGTCAACGTGCGCATGATCGACCAGGGCTCCAGCGAACTAAACATCATTGTCGGCGTGGACGGCGAGGAGTTCGAGGCCGCCGTGCGCGCCATCTACGCGGCCTTCGTCGGCGCGGCGCAAAAAGACGCCTGACTCCGCATGCTGTAAAAGCGGCGCCCCCGGAACGTCCGGGAGCGCCGCCTTTTGCCGCGCTTCGCCCTTGACGCGCGGCGCGCGGCGTGTTATGCTGTCAATACAGCTTTTCTGAGAGGAGAGGCGCTATCGTGAAGATCGTCTGCATCTGTACGGGCAATACCTGCCGCAGCCCCATGGCGGCGGCACTGCTCAGCCGGCTGCTGCCGGGGGCCGAGGTCACGTCCGCCGGCCTCTATGCTGAGGACGGCGCGCCCGCCAGCTACCACGCGCTGCTGGCCATGGACGAGTTGGGCGTCGACATCTCCGGCCACATGGCCCGCCGCTTCCGGCCGGAGATGGGGGAGGGGGCGCTGCTGCTCGCCATGACCCGCAGCCATGCCCGCGCCCTGCGTTCCCTTTGCCCAAACGCCAAAGTGGAACTCTTTTTGGGCGACGAGGAGGTGCCCGATCCCTTCGGGCGGGGCATGGAGGCCTACGAGCGCACGGCGCGCATTCTGGAAGAGGGCGCGCAGGCCATCGCCCGCCGGTTGCAGGGCGCGTGAGAGAAAAAAACAGCGGACGTCCCTTCTGCGGGGCGTCCGCCGCTTTTTGTCGTTACAGCGTAACGTCAGCGGTGAAGAACGTTTCGCTCGTGTCGGTGTCGCAGGCCCAGATGGTGAAGCGCAGGGATTGGGGCGCGGCCAGCGCCGCCGCCACCTCCGCATCGCCCTCGGCGTCAAAGATGATGTAGTCGACCACGCTCTCGCCCGCGTAGACGTTGTAAACGCCGTAGCCGAGCACGCTCAGGCCGTTGATTTCGGCCAGCACGATCTCCAGCGTCAGGTCGCGGTCGCTGCCGTTTTCCACGGTGGCGTCGATGCGCAGGGCGCCGTCGCCGATCTGCACGGTGTCCTCATAGAGCGTCATGCGCACGCCGTTCTGATCGACCACCACGGTGCCGTTCTCCAGCGTTACGCCGGCTTCCTCCATGGCGCGGCGCTCCAGTTCGCGGGAAATGCGGTTGCGGAGAGCATTGAGCGCATCCTCGTCCATGCCCGCCAGGTCGATCATCCGCGGGTCAGTGACCATGCCCGAGGGCTGCGCGGCGTCTTCTTCCGCGCCCGCAGCGCCGTCGAGGCCGCTCAAAAGATCGTCGAGCGCCCGCTGGATGTTTTCCACATCCTCTTCCGCGGCGGCGCTTTCGACGGGCGCTTCCGTCGCTGCGAGCGCGTCGTCCAGGGGGATTTCCTCCAGCGCGGGGCGGCGTTCCTTGAGTCCGGATTCGGCCAGGGCGGCAGCAAACAGTATGGTCAGGGCCAGCAACAGGCAGATCAGTTTTTTCATGGCAAACTTCCTCCCGGATAGATTCCGCTTTCATTATACCACGCCGCCGCCCCGCGGACAAGGAAATTTTGCCATACGCATGCCTTGACAAGCGGGCGGAAACGTGCTATAAAGTACACAGAAACAGAGAAAGGGATGAAAAGATGCGCAAGTAACTCGCATAAAACCGGCAGGCCATGGGCGCGCAATGCGCCGCCTTGGCGTGCCTGTCTTTGCGGGAGGGCGCATCTTTTTTCACGCGAAGGGATCTCCCTGCGCGTCTGCGCCGCTGCCCGCGGCCTTGGACGCGAAAGGGGGACTTTTTATGTCCATCATCCGCATAGACGATTTGACGTTTGCCTACGAGGGCGCGCCTGAACCGGTGTTCCTCGGTCTGACGCTGGAACTGGACGATACCTGGAAATTGGCGCTCACCGGCCGCAACGGCCGCGGCAAGACCACGCTTTTGAAGCTGCTTTCCGGCGAACTGGACGCGCGCGGGCGCATCCACGCCGCCGCGCGCTTTGCCCGCTTTCCCTTTGCCGTGGAAGACGCGACACTGCCCGCGCGCGCGGCCATGGCCGCCGTCTGCGGCGCGGAGGACTGGCGCATAGAGCGCGAGGCGGGGCGCATCGGCCTTGACGAAGGCGCGCTCGACCGCCCGCTTGCCACCCTCAGCGCCGGTGAGCGCATGAAGCCGCTGCTCTCGGCGCTGTTCCTCATCGAGGGCTGCGTGGCCCTCATCCAGGAGCCG
>CAMMGP010000222.1 GCA_946496415.1 uncultured Clostridia bacterium
GCAGAGGGGCGAGACGCAGTTCCCGCGCACGCACAGGGGCGCGGGCCCCGCAAGTTCGGGAAAGCGCCTGGCGTCGGCATGGACGTCGCCCAGATGGATGCAGCCGTCGAAGCCGCCCTGCGCGTATATCTCCGCCGCCCTGGCAAGCCAGCCCCCGGCGCGGTGGCTGTCGGAGAGCACCATGTATCTAAGCATCTTCTGCCTCCAGCAGCTTCAGCAGCTTTTCCACGGCGCGGGCGCGGTGGGAGATGGCGTTCTTCGCCTCCGGCGCGGCCTCGGCCAGCGTCATCTGCAAGTCGTCGGAGAAAAACAGCGGGTCGTAGCCAAAGCCGCCCTCGCCGCGGTATTCGCGCAAAATTTCCCCCTCGCAGGTGCCATACGTCACCAAAGACTCGTGCCCGGGGCGGCAGAGGGCCACGGCGGCGGCGTAACGCGCCGTGCCCGGCTCGGGCACGTCCTCAAGTTCCTTGAGCAGCAGCTGATTGTTGGCCTCGTCGTCGCCATGCACGCCGCAGTAGCGCGCCGAATAGACGCCGGGACGGCCGCCCAGCGCGTCCACCATCAGGCCGGAATCGTCCGCCAGCGCCGCGCAGCCGGTGGCGCGCATCAGCGCCTCGGCCTTTAGGAGGGCGTTTTCTTCAAACGTCTCTCCGGTCTCCTCCACGTCCATCTCCGCGCCCATCTCGCGCATGGAGCGCACGTTGAAGCGGCCGCCGAGCATGGCGCGCAACTCCTTGACCTTGCCAAAGTTGCCCGTGGCCAGCACCAGCACCGGCTTTCTGCCGATGACGCTGGCGGCCTCGCCCAACGCCTCGATCTGCCTGTCCATCAGCTGCGCCACGCCCGCCTGCGCCAGATCGAGCAGCGCATTGAGTTCCTCGCGGCGATAGGGCCGGCCTTCGCCGGTGCCCTGCACCTCGGCATAGGCCATCTCGCCGTGCTGCCGGGTCATCACCACGTTGACGTCGGCCTCGGCATGGCTGTCCAGCGCGTAGTCGAGGTCGAGCGTGGGCACGCCCTTCACGATGCCCACGGACACCGCCGCCACCTGCCGCGTGACGGGAGAATCGGCGATTTTCCCCTCGTTCAGCAGCTTTTGCACCGCCAGACACAGCGCCACGAAGCCGCCCGTCACCGCCGCCGTGCGCGTGCCGCCGTCGGCCTGCAACACGTCGCAGTCGATGTAGATGGTGCGCTCGCCCAGCCGCGTCAGGTCGCAGGCGGCGCGCAGCGAACGGCCGATCAGCCGCCCGATCTCCACGCCGCGCCCGTCCTTTTTCACGCCGTCGCGCGCCTTGCGCTGGGGCGTGGAACCGGGCAGCATGGCGTATTCGGCGGTCAGCCAGCCACGGCCCGTGCCCCGCAAAAACGGCGGCACGCCCTCCTGTACGGAGGCCGTGCACAAAACGCGCGTTTTGCCGGCGCAGACCAGCGCGCTTCCCGCCGCCATCTCGGTAAAGCCGGGAAATATTTTCAATTCTCGCAGTTCACTCGACGCTCTTTCGTTCATTTCCATAGCCTCCGTCTATTCAAATTCAAAGATGAGAGAGGATTGCGTCTGTATGGCGCTGTCGACGATCTCCTCGGCCACATTGGCGCAGGCGGGCAGGGCCAGCGTGTCCGCGCCGGGATCGTAGGGCTCGCCGTCCACGTAGATCTCCACGCCCTCAATGCCTTCAAACTGCGTGCAGGTGAGCACCAGCGCCTTCAGTGCCAGCCGTCCGCCGTCGCTGTTCTCGGCAAGGTCGATGAACTCGCCGGTGAAGTTGATCTTCGCTATCCCGTCCTCGACGCTTACGTCGATCACGCCGCAGCCGGCGGGCAGAACGCTCTCCAGCGGGCTTGCCGCGCTCGGCCCCTTGCACAACTCCACCACCGCCGTATTGATGTCCGGCTCGGAGTAGACCATGCGCGTCACCGGCACCAGCACGTTGCCGGCGTCGCCGGGGAAGTAGAGCGTCACCGGCTCGGCGTCCTCCAAGGCGATGTCCGCCGAGGCCATTTCGAGGTTCAGATCCTCGCGGGTGAACTGCCCGGAAACGCTCGTGCCGTGCGGCAGCGCCTCCAACCGTTGCCCGCCGACGAGGAATTCCACCTTCTCCACGGTAGGGAATTCCGTCAGCGCCTGCACGATGGCGGTAATCATGTTGCTCTCCGCCGCCGCGTCGGGCATTTCCAGCGCTTCCTTGCCCAGGTCGATGCGGGCCAGGCCGCCGGCAATGTCCAGATCCATGGACAGGTTTTCCGGCAGCACTGTGCGCAGCCCCAGCCGCGCCGCCTGCATGTCGTTGGCGGTGGACTTGACCATCAGCGAAAGCGTGGCCTTGGCGATGCCGTCCTCAGCGGGCACCTTGCACTGCACCGGCACCAGATAGCCGTAGTTGTCCTGATAATAGACCACGGTATTGACCGTGCCCGCGTCGGCGCTCTGTTGCGCATCCTCCGTTTCGGCGCTCGCCTCCGGGGCGACCGTTTCCTCCGGGGCGAACGTCCCCTCCGGCAGCGGCGTTTCTTCCGCCGCGGGCGTTTCCGAGGGCGCCGGCGTGGGCGTCTCGGCGCTCAGCGATGTCTGGCTCGAAGGCCGCTCCCACATCGTCCACGTACAGGCCAGCGCAATGGCCGCCACCAGCAGCCCCAGCGCCAGCACGTACATCTTTCGCTCTTTTCCAGTGAATCTCATCAAGCACCCTCCTCACGCAAGTCCTTTTCGTTGCATTGTATTCCCGCGCGGAAGGGGCTATTCCTCGCCATTTTATCACAAAGCCGCGTCTTGCGCAATCCCATGATTTCCGATATAATAGCAGAGATCGGAGGATGCTTTTATGCCAATGGATGGATTGACGCTCTCGCTGGTGACGCGGGAGTTGCGTGAAGCGCTGGTGGGCGGGCGCGTGGACAGAATAACGCAGCCCGAGCGCGACGAACTGAACATACTGGTGCGCAACCATGGCCGCAACCAGCTGCTTTTGCTCTCGGCCAGCGCCGGCTGCGCCCGCGCCCACATCACGCGGGAAAAGAAGGTCAGCCCGCTGGAACCGCCGATGCTGTGCATGCTTTTGCGCAAGCACATTTCCGGCGGCCGCGTGCGCGACGTGCG
>CAMMGP010000223.1 GCA_946496415.1 uncultured Clostridia bacterium
ATCTTTGAGGTAGTCCACCAGCCCTTCGAGGCTCCTGCGCGCTTCTTCGTTCGCGGCCACGTCGGAAAACCCGCAGCTTGGCGCAGCGTCCACGGCCTCCATGCCGGCGATGCGCCCCGCCGCCTCCGCGCGCAGCGCCCGTGGCCTGAGCAGCGCCGAGGCGATGAACAGCGCCACAGCCGCCGCCAGGCAAATGCGCGCCGCCGTTTCAATCGCGGCAGCGCCGCCGCCGGTGAGCAGCGAGAGCACAAGGCCCGTGAGCATCAGCCACAGGGAGCCCACGGAGATCATGTTCCACGTTTTTTTCAAGCAGATCACCTCTATCATTGCGAGCATATATATTGTAACGCAAGATATATGCCCGCGTCCACGAACAACTTCCGGCAAAAGAGGCTAATTCACCCGCTGATGGGAAATACTAGAGGCAACCGGCGTGAAGAAATCATCGCTGCGGGAGGGATACCGGTGAAGCGAAAATGGATTCGATGGGCGATCCTGGGTGTGGTCGCGGCGCTGCTGACGGCCCTGGCGGTGCTGCTCGAGCCCTGGAACTGGGAAACGCTGGATCTTGAGAAACTCACGCAGCTCAATCAGACGAGCATCATCTACGACGCCGATAGCGAGCGCGCCGGCAGCCTCTACGGGAGTGAGAACCGCGTCTATGTGCCGCTGGATTCGATCCCTCTGCATGTGCGGCAGGCGTTCATCGCCGCCGAAGATCAGCGATTTTACGAGCACCACGGCGTGGACGTGGTGCGCATGTTCGGCGCACTTTGGCATGATCTGCGCACTTTGAGCCTTGAACAGGGCGCCTCCACCATCACGCAGCAGCTGATCAAACTCACGCACCTGAGCGGCGAAAAAACGTTCTCCCGCAAAGCGCAGGAGGCGATACTGGCCTTGCAACTCGAACGGCGCATGGAGAAGGACGACATCCTCGAACGCTACCTCAACGTGGTTTATTTCGGCCGCGGGGCCTACGGCATTGAAGCCGCCGCCAACGCCTATTTTCAAAAGAGCGCGAAGGAACTGACCCTGGCGGAAGGCGCTTTGCTGGCGGGTGTGATCAAATCTCCGAGCAATTACGCTCCGCATCTTGCGCCGGAAAACGCCGTGGAGCGGCGAGATCTCATCCTAGGGGAAATGGCGGAATGCGGCTTTATCTCCCCCGCGGAAGCGGAGGAGGCGCAAAAAGAGCCGCTCGTTTTGCAGCTGTCTGAAGAGAGCGCGCAATTTGGCTGGTATCTCGACGCGGCTGCCACCGAAGCGCAGGAAATACTCGGTATCACGCGCGACGAGTTGCTGTCCGGCGGATACGCCATCTACACGGCGCTGGACGCAGAGGCGCAGGCGGCGGCTGAAGATCTGTTTGAAAATGGGGCGAACTTCCCGGATCCCGCTGCCGACGGCACGCCGGCACAGGCGGCGTTGGTGGCGGAAAACGTTGACAACGGGGAGATCATCGCCCTGGTCGGCGGCCGGACGTATGACGTGCAACTCGGCCTGAACCGGGCGACGCAGATACGCCGCCAGCCCGGCAGCGCTATCAAGCCCGTTTCATCCTACGCCGCCGCGGTCGAGGGTTACGGCTATCTGTCCACCAGTTTCGTGGACGACACGCCGCGCGTGTTTTCCGGCGGCTATCAGCCCGGCAACGCCGGCGGCAACTACTATGGCGAAGTGACGCTGCGCGAGGCCCTTTCCCGCTCGCTCAACGTGGCGACCGTAGACCTTGCGGAAACCGTCGGCATCGCCGCGGTGCGCGCGCAACTGGAACGCTTCGGCATCTCCCCCGCGGAGCGCGACGCCGACCTGGCGTTGGCGCTCGGTTCAATGACGGAGGGCGTCTCCCCCGCACGGCTTTGCGCGGCCTACTGCGCGCTGGCCAACGGAGGCCGCCGCGTGGAGGCGCACACGGTGCGCAAAATCGTGTCCAGCGATGGCAAAGTGCTCTATGAATCGCCGCAGTCGAGCGAATCGGCTGTGTCCGCGGAAACGGCCAGCATCCTTACGGACATGCTGAGAACCGCCGCCTCCGAGGGCAGCGCCAACGCCCTGAGCGCCGTGGGAGCGAACGTTGCCGGCAAGACAGGCACGGTGGATATGGAGAGCGGCGGCAACCGCGACGCTTGGACGGTGGCTTACACGCCGCGACTGGCCGTCGCCGTATGGATGGGCTTTGACGAGCCGGACTCGGAGCACTCTCTTCCGGATTGGGCGGGCGGCAGTAGCTATCCAGCGCGCTTGTGCGCAAGTTTCCTTTCCTCCGCGGGGAGCGACTGGCTGCGCGGCGATTTTGCGCTTCCTGATACGCTGCGCCGCGTGGTCATCGACAAGCTGGCGCTTGAACAGGACAAGACCGTCGCGCTGGCCGCAGAGCGCACGCCGCAGGCGTATACGCAGGCGGAAGTCTTTTACAAGGGCCGCGAGCCGCAGACCGTCAGCAGCAAATGGGACGCGCCAGAACCAGTGACGGATCTGGAACTGGTCAGCGGTGCGGGCGAAACGCCTGTGCTGCGGTTTACCGCCCGCGATGAAAACAGCGAATATCTGCTCATCCGCCACACGGATGGGCGCGCGGAGGAAATCGCCGTTCTGCGCGGCGAGCCTGGGGAAATTCTGCAATATACCGACGGCGAGGCGGAACTTTCGCAGGTGCACGAATACAGCATAATCCCCCGCCACGCGCTGCTCTACGAAGAGGGCGAAACGGTGACGGGGGCGGAAAGCCTGCGGGCGCGCTACACGCCCGGCGGGCTATTGGGGCACATCGAAAATCTGCTCAGTCCCGAGGAGGGGCAAATGCCCGGCCCGGAAGCGGAGAGCGGTCAGTCCTTGTTCTGGTAGGCCGGCTGCGCGGGCTCGCGCTCCTCTTCCCTGGGAAGCGGCCTGAAAACAAGCTTGCCGTCCTGCGCGGACATGGAAACGCGGTCGCCGAGTTTGACCTTGCCATCCAGTATCTCCTCGCTGAGGGCGTCCTCCACCATGCGCTGGATGGCGCGGCGCAGCGGGCGCGCGCCGTATTGCAGGTCGTAGCCCGCGGCGCTGAGCAGTTTGATGGCGGAATCGTCCACTTCCAGGTCGATGTCGCGCTC
>CAMMGP010000224.1 GCA_946496415.1 uncultured Clostridia bacterium
GGCCGCGACGCCACTTCTACCGCCCGATGCGAGGAGGACGCCGTGGAAGTGATCGCCGGCCTCAACGAGCGCGGCCAGACCTGCGGCGCGCCGCTGGTCGGCCTCATCCGCAATACGGACACGCGCAGCCGCGATTACTCGAACCTCTACCGCGCCCCGCGCCCCGGTCACGCCGACTTCACGGCATGGAAGAAGTTCGGCGATGCCCGCGACGTGCGCGGCGGCGGGCAGTTCTCCGGCCGCCTCACGGCGCCTTTGTGCTTCGCCGGCGCGCTGGCCAAACAACTGCTGAGCGAAAAAGGCGCCTATGTGGTGGCGCACATCGCCCGCCTCGCCGGCATCGACGACGATGCGCCCGACCCCGTGCGCCCGGCGCTGCCCCTCTACGAGGAGGGCGCGTTCCCCGTCCTCAACGCAGGGGCGGGGGAGAGGATGCGCGAAGCCATCCTCGCCGCCAGGCGCGAGGGCGATTCCGTGGGCGGCGTGGTGCGCGTCATCGCCACGGGCTTGCCCGCCGGCCTCGGCGAACCGATGTTCGGCGGCGTGGAGAACCGCCTCGCCGCGGCGCTGTTCGGCATTCCTGCCGTACGCGGCGTGGAGTTCGGCGAGGGCTTCCGTGCCGCCGATTTGCGCGGCAGCGGGCACAACGACGCCTTTGCGGTGGAAAATGGCCGCGTCGTCACCGTGACCAACCGCCACGCCGGCATCCTCGGCGGCATCACCAGCGGCATGCCCATCTTCTGCCGCGTGGCCTTCAAGCCCACGCCGTCCATCGCCAAAGAGCAGAAGACGGTCGATCTTCAGACCATGGAACAGATTCCCCTCGTCGTCGCCGGCCGCCACGATCCCTGCATCGTCCCCCGGGCAGTGCCCGTGGTCGAGGCCGTGACAGCGCTGGTATTGGCAGATATGATGCTGGAAGGAGCGTAACGCCTATGGAACTCAAGGACATCCGCAACACCATCGACCAGATCGACGATCAGATGCTGGAACTGTTCGTGCGCCGCATGGAGGTCGCCCGCGACGTGGCCGCCTACAAGAAGGAACACGGCCTGCCCATCCTCGACAGCGGCCGCGAGCGCGAAGTGCTCAACCGCGTCACCGAAAAGGCGGGGGAGGGCCTGGAACGCTACGCCAAGCTGCTCTACCAGACCATGTTCGATTTGAGCCGCGGCTATCAATCCTCGCTGCTCTCCGCCGGTTCGCCGCTGATGAAGCGGCTGGAAGAGGCCGTGGCAGGCAAAAAGGAAAAATTGCCCAACCGCGCGATGGTCGCCTGCCAGGGTACGGAGGGCGCCTACGCGCAAAAGGCCTGCGACCACATGTTCGAGTTCGCCAACATACTCTACATGAACACATTCGACGACGTCTTCGCCGCCGTGGAAAAGGGCATGTGCCCCTATGGCGTTCTGCCCATCGAAAACAGCTCCGCCGGTTCGGTCACGCAGGTGTACGACCTGATGGAAAAGCACAACTTCTCCATCGTCCGCGCCGCGCGCGAGCGCATCGAACACAAACTCATGGCCCTTCCCGGCACGCACTTTGAGGACGTGCGCGAGGTCGTCTCCCACGAACAGGCCCTGCGCCAGTGCAGCGCCTTCTTCCACGATCACCCAAAGATCAAGGTCACGGAAATGGGCAACACCGCCACGGCGGCGGAGTTCGTCGCCGCCTCGGGGAGAAACGATCTGGCGGTCATCGCCTCGGGCGATTGCCGCGAACTCTACGGCCTTGCCATTCTCAAGGACAGCGTCAGCAACGCCGAGAGCAACTTCACGCGCTTTATCTGCATCGCCAAGGACATGCAGCTTTACGACGGCGCGAACAAGATTTCCCTGATGCTGCGCGCCCCGCACCGCCCCGGTTCGCTCTACCGCCTGCTTTCGCAGATCTCCGTGATGGGCGTCAACCTCACCAAGTTGGAGAGCCGCCCCATGCCCGGCCGCGATTTCGAGTTCCGCTTCTTCTTCGATCTCGAAGCCAGCATCGCGCAGGCGGACGTGCGCACCCTGCTCTGCGAACTGGAACGCCTCTCGGAGCAGTTCACCTTCCTGGGCAACTATGAGGAGATCCACTGATGCAGTACGGCCTCATCGGCGAAAAGCTCGGCCACAGCTATTCCGAGCGCATCCACAACATGATCGGCGGCTACGAGTACCGCCTCTGTCCCCTCTCCCCGGAGGGGATGCGCGCCCTGCTCAAAAGCCGGGACTTTCGCGGCCTCAACGTCACCATTCCCTACAAGAAAGACGTGCTGCCCTTCTGCGACGTCCTCTCCGAGGAAGTTGAGCGCATCGGCAGCGCCAACACGCTCGTCAACCGCGATGGCGCGCTTATTGCCTACAACACGGACATCGGCGGCCTGCTCTCCCTCATCCAGCGCGCGGGCGTGCAGGTCGCTGGCAAAAAGGCCGTCATCCTCGGCAGCGGCGGTACCTCCCTCACGGCCCACGCCGCCTGCGAAGCGCTCGGTGCGCGCAAGATTGTCACCGTCTCCCGCAAGGGTCCGGTGGACTACGAGGCCCTCTACCGCGACCACGCGGACGCGCAGGTGCTCATCAACGCCACCCCGGTGGGCATGTACCCGGGCAACGGCGCGTCCCCCGCGGACATCGCCCGCCTGCCCGCCCTCGAAGGCGTCATCGACGTTATCTACAACCCCGACCGCACGCAGTTGGTGCTCGCCGCCCAAAAGCGCGGCCTGCCCGCCGCCGGCGGACTGTGGATGCTGGTGATGCAGGCGGTGCTGGCGGCGGAGAAGTTCCTCGGAAAGCGCGTGGCCACAGAGCGCGCCGCGGACATCTACGCCACGCTGCGCATGGAACGGCTCAACCTCGTCCTCATCGGCATGCCCGGCAGCGGCAAGACCACGCTGGGCAAGGCGCTGGCCGAAGCGCTCCGCCGCCCCTTTATCGATTGCGATGAGGAGATCGAGCGCGCCGCCGGCATGCCCATCCCGGAAATTTTCCGCACCCAGGGCGAGGAAGCCTTCCGCGCCCTCGAAAGTGAGATCATCGCCCGCTTCGGCAAGGAGTCCGGTCAGGTCGTCGCCACCGGCGGCGGGGCGCCCCTGGGCGAGGAGAACGC
>CAMMGP010000225.1 GCA_946496415.1 uncultured Clostridia bacterium
ACCGGCACGTCCACGACGATGTGCAGGCTGCGGTAGCCGTTGGGCTTGGGCTGCTTTATGTAATCCTTCTCAAAAATCAGGGAGATGTCGTCCTGCGAGAGCAGCAGTTCGGCAATGCGGTAGATGTCGTCCACATAGCAGCAGACCACGCGCACGCCGGCGATGTCGTGCAAATGCTTCTTGGCGCTGGTGATGGTCATGGGCTGGCCCATATCGCTGAGCTTTTTCATGATGCTGGGCAGCGTTTTCACCCGGCTCTGTATGTGGTGGATGGGGTTGTGTTTGTGGCGGTACTGGAACTCTGTATCCAGCGTTTCCAGCCGGGCGCGTATCTCGCGGATAGCGCCCATGTAGACGTTCTGTATATGCTGATAGTTGCGGTATTCCTCGGCAAAGGCCGCGTCCGCGCCCTTTGAGCCGCCCTGCATCTGGAATTGCTTGATGAGCATCAGGTTGTCGTCCATTTTAATCGCGTTCCTCCGGTGATTCCTTTTCCCCGAGCACGTCCCAGGGCGTGAGCATGCCCAAAAGCGGCTCGTCGAGTTGACCATTCTGGGTGATGAACACCGCCGCGAGGCGGCTGTCGCGCTCGCCAGCGCGTTCAAAGGCGGCGCGCACGTCGTGGTAGGTGGCGCTGGCGGAAAGGAGCAAAAAGCGCTCGCCGCCGCCCGGGCGGTTGATCTGCAAAAGTTCGCCAAAGTCGCGCACGCGCGTGTCCTGCGCGATCTCGCCGTGTTTCAGCACATAGGAAAACACGCTGCGCATGCTGAAAATGCCGCTGATGCCACCCTTTTCCAGCACCGGCACGTGGGAAAAGCCATGCTTGTCCATGCGGCGCATGACTTCCAGCGCCGGATCGCCCGGATGGGCGCGCAGCACGCGCTCGCCCGGCGTGGCGTAGAGAAGCGCCGGCTTGGGGCTCTCCACATAGTCGATGATCTGGTAGAGCGTATCGAGCATCGCCTTGGACGGCTCGCAGACGGGGTTGCCCTCGGCGTCGGCATTGTGCGTGAGCAGGTTGCGCAGTTCGCGGCAAAGGTCGAGTTGGGCGCGCACGGGCTCCGATTCCGGGTCGCCAAGATAGCGCACGACCACGCTGGAGGAGCCGCCCTCCTTGCCCGCGTATTTCTTATCCAGCATGCTTTCCAGCACGCGGAACATGCTCAAAAACGTCTCTGCTCGCATCGCCCGCCGCCTTTCTTCCCCGGTTATCATCATAACACATTCCCAACAAAAAATCAACATCTCAGGCCACGAAGTTGAGGCCGTCCTCCACCTCCGGCACCTGTATGTAGGACTGGGGCACGTCGCCGATGAGTATGCTCTCCGCCATCAGCGCCGAGGCGCGCACGCTCACCGTGCGCGCGCCCGAGGGCAGCACGATGCGCACGGAGGCCGTGGCTTCGAGGCTGATCTTGTGGCGCGTCTGGTTGATGCCGGCGGACTCGAATTCGGTGACGAAGGCGGTCTTGACCGTGCCCACGGGCAAAATCTCAAAGCGCAGGCGCGGGCCTTTGCCGGAAAACACGCCTGAGCCGAGCGCCGAACCGAGCGGCAGCGTGATGCCCTCGTCGGCCAGTGTGTCGATATTCTCCTGCGCGGCGGTGGCGGCGTCGGCAGCGATGCGGTTCATGAGGATGGTGTTGGCCGAGAGCATGCTGGCCTCGCCTTCCGCATCGTAGTGGACGTCGACGAAATCCTCATAATCGAGGGACTTGTGCATCACCTCGTCCAGCGCCAGGCTGATCTGTTGCAGGGCGCGCTGTTCGGCGCGCGCCTCGGCCAGGGAAAGCAGCGCGCCGTTCAGGTTTGCGAAGGCCCGCATCAGCGCAAAGGCCAATGCCGCGCAGATGAGCAGGCCGGCCAGAAGCCGCTTTTTGCCGCGATTCTTTGCCATTTGCAACCATACCGCCCTTCCCGGCGTCTATACAAGAGGACGCACGCGGCATACTACGCGGCCGCGCGCGGCGCGGTTCACGAAATTGACACGGAAAATCAGTGCGCCGGACGCATTTATGTGGTATAATACATCTATATACGGTCTGACCGTCCCGCGCCATGGCGGCGCGGCATACATACGCTGGAGGACACGATGGGAAATTACGCGCTCTTTCGTCCCCGGGATCGGGAGAACAACTTCATACTCTCCGTGGCGATGACCACGGTGAAGATGCTCTTTTTCGTGGTGCTGCTCATCGGCGTGGCGGCGCTGGGCCTGGGCATCGGCGTGGGCAAGGCGTGGGTGGACACCTCCCCCATGCTCGATCTGGACGTGCTGCATTCCCAGTCGCAGACGTCGTTTATCTACGACAAGTACGGGGAACTGATCACCGAGTACAAGGGCTCGGAAAACCGCATCTACGTGGAATTAGACGAGGTGCCGCAAAACCTCATCGACGCGGTGGTGTCCATTGAGGACGCGCGCTTCTGGGAGCACAACGGCATCGACATCAAGCGCATTGGCGGCGCGTTCATCTCCACATTCTTCCGCGGCGACACGCAGGGCGGCTCGACGATCACCTGCCAATTGATCAAATTGACGCTGCTCACCAGCGACCAGAACTTCCGCCGCAAGGTGCAGGAGGCCTATCTGGCTTTGCAGCTGGAAGACGCCATTTCCAAAGAGGAAATTCTTGAGGAGTACTTGAACGTCATCTATCTGGGCGGTTCCAGTTACGGCGTATGTATCGCCGCGCAGGACTATTTCGGCAAGGACCTGGAACAGCTTACGCTGCGCGAGTGCGCCACGCTGGCGGGCATGATCCGCAACCCATCGCGCTACAATCCCCGCAGCAACTACTATTCCCGCAACACGCCCCAAGTCACGGACGACCGCGCTGACTACGTGCTGGAACTGATGTACGAACAGGGCTACATCACCGAGGAAGAATATCAGCACGCGATGAACGAGCAGCTGACCGTGCTGGAAAAGGGCACCGCCGCCTCCAACGAGATGTACGACAACGCCTACTACGTCGAATACGCCATCTACGACGTAGTGACGAAGATGCTGCGCGTGGAGGGCGATCTGGAGGACAACTCCACCAACCGCGCCGCCATGCAGCGGCAGCTGCGCACGGGCGG
>CAMMGP010000226.1 GCA_946496415.1 uncultured Clostridia bacterium
GCGAGGAACTGCCCAAGACGCTGGTGGGCAAGGTCGCCTACCGCAAATTGGAGGAGGAGGCCAACGCCCAGCACGTGGCCTGAAACGCGGCGAAGCTCCCTGCACGCGCGGGGAGCTTTTCTTTGCGGAAAGGGGAACGGGAAAATGAAGGAGAAACTGCCGCTGGCGCTGCTGCTCGCCGCGCCTTATGCCCTGCTGGCGGGCAGCATCGTCCTCCTGTCGCATGGAAAGCCGTGGATGGCGCTCGCCCTCTGGGGGCTCATCGTTCTGCTTGTGTTCGCGCCCGGCATGATCCGCGCCTTCCTTCTGCCGCGCAGGGGATGGACGGCGCGGCGGCTGCTGTTTTGGAACATGCTGCTGAAAGTATGCAATATTCCCTTCTTCCTCTGCGTTTTCTTTGCGGGGATGATGATGAGTGTCTTCGTCATCCCGCTGCTGCTCCCGCTCATCCTCATCGACTATTCCGTACTCCTGCCTTCGACGATGTACGGCCTCAGCGGGCTTTTGCAGGCGCGCAGGGAGGGGCGCATCGGCACAAAGGCGCTGGTCATCTTCGGCATAATGCAGTTTTTCTTCTGTCTGGACGTGGTCAGCGCCGTATGGATGTACGCAAGCGCGCGCAAGTGGGAGGCGTAAAACCGGCCATGTGCTGACCAGAAGGGAAATTACCGCGGGCGCTGGGAGCGCTTGGTGAAACCTGTGTGCGAAATCGCATGCGTTTGGGGCGGCGAGGTATTTCGCCGCCCCATTGCTTATCCCCGTCGTTTTTCCGCGCGCATCAGGCGCAGGTTTTCCTGAAGCCGCTCGTTCGCCGGTTCCAGTTCCACGGCCTTTTCCAAAAGCGGGATGGCCTCGCGCACGCGGCCCGTCTCGTAGAGCGCCAGCGAAGCAAGGTCATAGGGCAAACTGCCCCAGGCAGCGGCCTCGCAGATGTAGGTCTTGGGCCGCTCCTGGATGTCCAAAGCGCGCAGGGCGAAGAAGGCCGCGCCCTCCCAGTCGCGCTGGCGATAGCAGAGCGCCGCCATCTCCACCCACGGCTCGCGCAGGTGCGGGGCCTCGCCCACGGCGCGGAAGAGCCATTTTTCCGCCTCGCGGACGTTGCCCAGCGCCTCGTGCGCGCGGGCGATGAAGCGCATGGAGGCGCAGCGCTCGTCCGGCCACGTGGCCGTGGGCAGGGCGAGGTGCCGCGTCAGCGTTTCGATGCATTCCTTCCAGCGGCGGTGAAACATGTATTCCCGCCCCAGATAGTGTGTGTTGCGGTCATCCAGCGGCGCTTCGCGCACAGAAAGTTCCAAGAGCGGCAGGTATTGCGCGCGGGACTTGGTCGGGTCGGCGCGGTGGTCAAGCTGCACGCCCTCGGCCAGCACTGTCTCGTAGTCCGGCCGCTCGTATTCGAGCACTTCGTGCACCGGGTGTACCCAGCGGAAGCCGTGCCGCGCGTGTATCTTGTCCGTCCAGAAGACCACGCCCTCGCTGCCGTCGGGGTTGAAGTTCCACGTATAGCGGTAGCGGGCGCGCCTGGTGTTCTCCGTCCACGCCGCCTCCAGCGCCGCGCGCCAGCCGGGGCGAAATACTTCGTCAAGGTCCGTGCAGACGCAGATGTCCGCCTCCTCGGGCACCAGTTCCAGCGAGCGGTTGCGGGCGACGTCAAAGCGCCACGGGGTGATGATCTCCTCCGTCACCTGCGCGCCGAGTTTTCGCAGCATTTCCGGCGTGCCGTCGTCCGAACCCGTGTCCAACACCACCACCCAGTCCGCCTCGCGCATGGAGTCCATCCAGCGGCGAACGAACTTGGCTTCATTTTTGCAGATCGCGTAGACGCATACTTTCCATTTTCCCATACAGCCCACCTCGGGGCAGCGTATGCGCCCAAAGGCGCGCGCGTGCCTGTCAGGGGCGGACGACGGGCAGCCAGACCTCAAAGGCGGCGTTTTCCGGCTCGGGAACCAGATAGGCTTCGATGTCCGGGGCGTTCGCGTATTCATAGCCGGAGGCAGGCAGCCATTCCAGCACCGCACGGCGCTCCACTTCCTGAATGGCCGTTGGCATCGCGCCCTGCCCGGAGAACACCGCCCAGTGGCAGGCGGGCACGCGCCACAGCGCCATGCCCTCCCCCGCTTCCTCCGCGCAAACGCCGATCATGTACTGCCAGCCCTCGCCCGTCTCGCGGGAGGCGCCCAGCAGGCCCGGCAGTGGGCCGGTTTGCATGCGCAAAATCCCCGGCAGCGCTTCTTCCCGTGCCATGCGCTCCCAGAGGGCAGGAACAGCACGGAAGTTTTCGGCGAGCGTTTTGCCGATGGGCGCAGCATACCCGGCGATGGAAAAGGCGTCCAGCGCTTCCATGCGGTAAGCAAGCGGCGCGCCGCCGGTCACGGCGAGGGAAAAGCGGATGGGCGTATACGCCTGAAGCGTTGCCGAACACGCTTTGGAAGGCGGAACGCCGTGGACGCTTTGAAAGGCGCGGTTGAAGGCCGTGGGCGAATCGTAGCCATAGCGGGCGGCCACGTCGGTGACGCGCGCCCCGTTGCACAAGTCCTCCGCCGCCCGCGTCATGCGCCGCCGGCGGACGTATTCGCCCAGCGGCACACCGGCCATATAGGAGAACATGCGCTGAAAGTGAAAGGATGAGCAGCAGGCGATGCGCGCCAGCTCCGATACATCGATTTTGTCCGTCAGGTGCTCTTCCAGATAATCCATGGCTGCGTTCATGCGGTCGATCCATTCCATGGTCTTTCCCCCTTTTCCTTCAGTATAGCACAGGCTGGACGCTTTTGCCTCGCGGTTTCTGCCCGATATGGCGAGATATGCGCGCTACCTCGCCGGAAAGCGGGAAGAGGGCGATGAGGTTGGGCACGGCCATGAGGCCGTTGAGCGTGCCGGAGAGCGCCCAGACGGCCTCCATGCGCATGGTCGCGCCGAGAACGATGGCGGCGATGAATGCGGCGCGGTAGAGCGCCGCGGCGTGTCCGCCCGTGAGGTAAGCAAAGCAGCGTTCGCCGTAGAGCGACCAGCTGAGCATGGTGGAAAGGGCGAAGAGCATAAGGCAGGCGGAGGTCAGAAGCGCGGCAAATCCGTCTCCA
>CAMMGP010000227.1 GCA_946496415.1 uncultured Clostridia bacterium
GAGGGCGCGCTTCAGGCGCTGGATACCTTGCTGGGCGCGGCCACGGCGCGCTCGATGCGCACGCGGTTCTCGCCCTCGGCGATCTCGATGGCGCTGAGGCCGTTCTCCGCGGCGATCTGCGCAAGTTCCCGAATCTGCTTTATGTTCATACGCACCTCCGCAGGGCGATCGCCGCGTTGTGACCGCCGAATCCCAGAGAGACAGAGATGGCCGCTTCGGCCTGCGCCGCGCGCGCCTGACCCGGCACGTAGTCGAGGTCGCAGGCGGGATCCGGCTCCTCCAGATGGATGGTGGGGAAGATCGTGCCGCGCGCAAGCGCCAGCGCGCAGGCGACGCACTCGAACGCGCCCGCCGCGCCCAGCATGTGGCCGGTCATCGACTTTGTGGAGCTGACCATGGCGGCGCGCGCCTTTTCCTCGCCCAGCGCCTTTTTGATAGCCAGCGTTTCGGAAGAATCGTTGAGCGGCGTGCCGGTGCCGTGGGCGTTGATGTAGAGGAGCCCTTCGGGGCTGCCGGCCTCTTCATACGCCAGGCGGATGGCGCGCGCGCCGCCCTCGGCATCCGGGTCGGGCGCGGTGATGTGGTGGGCGTCGCAGGTGTTGCCGTAGCCGCACATCTCCGCGTAAATATGCGCGCCGCGCGCGACGGCGTGGTCGTAGTTTTCCAACACGACGACGGCCGCGCCCTCGCCGAGCACGAAGCCGGCGCGCCGCCTGTCAAAGGGCAGGGAGGCGGCCTCGGGGTCGGTGGCCTCGGTCAGCGCCTTGCAGTTGGCAAAGCCGCCGATGGCCAGCGGGTTGACGGTCGCTTCGCTGCCGCCGGCGAGAATGGCGTCGGCATAGCCGTAGCGGATGGCGTGGAAGGCCTCGCCGATGGTGTTGGTGGAGGTGGCGCAGGCCGTGACCACGGGCAGGCTCGGCCCCTTGCAGCCATAGCGGATGGCGATGTTGCCCGCGGCAATGTTTCCGATCATCATGGGGATGAACAAGGGCGAGATGCGGCTGGGGCCGCGGTCGAAGAGTTTTTTGCACTCGGCCATGAAGGTGTTCATGCCGCCAATGCCGCTGCCCACGTAGACGCCGAGGCGCTCCGGGGCAACGGCGCCGACGATGCCGCTGTCGTCCACGGCCTGCTGCGCGGCGGCCATGGCGTACTGCGTGAACAGATCCATGCGCCGCGTATCGCCGCGGGAGATGCCAAAGGCCTCGGGGTCGAAATCCTTGACCTCGGCGGCCACGGAGATCTTCGTCTCCGAGGGGTCGAAGCGGGTGATCCTGCCCACGCCGCACACGCCGTCGCGCAGGTTGGCGTAGACCGTCTCTATATCCTGACCGACGGGCGAGATGACGCCCAGACCGGTGATGGCCACTCTGTTCATTGTTTTCCTCCTGAGGGGCGCTTTGCCGGGGCAGAGCGCTCAGATGTACATGCCGCCGTCCACCTTGAGGACGCAGCCGGTGATGTAGGAAGCGGCGTCGCTTGCGAGGAAGGAGACGGCGTTTGCCACGTCCTCCGGCTTGCCGATGCGGCCCATGGGCACGGCGGCAAGGCCCTTTTGCAGGGCGGCCTCGTTCATGCCGGCGGTCATGTCGGTCTGAATGAAACCCGGGGCCACGGCGTTGACGGTGATGCCGCGCGAGGCGACCTCGCGGGCGATGGTCTTGGTCAGGCCGATGAGCCCCGCCTTGCTGGAGGCGTAGTTCGCCTGCCCGGGGTTGCCCATCATCCCCGAAACGGAGGTGATGTTGACAATGCTCCCCGCGCGGCGGCGGATGAAGAGCGGAAGACAGGCGCGGATCATGTGGAACGCGCCGGTGAGGTTGACGTCCAGCACGGCGCGGAAGTCCTCACTGGACATGCGCATGGCCAGACCGTCGCGCACGATACCGGCGTTGTTGACCAGCACGGCGATGGGGCCGAGCTGCGCCTCCACTTCCTTGACCGCCGCTTCGGCGGCAGCGCCATCGGCAACGTTGCACTGGATGGCGAGGGCGCGGTGGCCGGCCTTTTCAAGCAGCGCGACCGTCTCGTCCGCCGCTTCCCTGCGGCCGGCGTAGAGGATGGCCACGTCGCAGCCGTCCTGCGCGAGTTTCAGGGCGATGGCGCGGCCAATGCCGCGGCTGCCGCCGGTGACGAGGGCGATTTTGCCGTTCATGCGCGCACCTCCGAAAGTTTTTGCAGGTCCTCCGGCTTTTCCACGTTGAAGATGGCCGCGCCGGGGATGGTCTTGCGGATGAGGCCGGAAAGCGTCTTGCCCGCGCCGACCTCGATGAATGTATCCACGCCCGCTTCGGCCATGCGCTCGACGCTCTCCTGCCAGCGCACCGGGTGGCAGACCTGGGTGCTGAGAAGATGCGCCGCGTCGTCGGCGTAGGGCTGGGCAGTGGCGTTGGCGTAGAGGGGCAGTTCGGGAACGCGCGTGGGCTTGTTTGCCAGATAGGCACGCAGCGCCTCGGCGGCCTTTTCCATCCACGGGGTGTGGAAGGCGCCGCTGACGTTGAGGCGCAGCATGCGGCCGCGCGCCTCGGTCACTTTGGCGGAAAGTTCGTCGTAAACTTCCACGGCGCAGGCGACCACCGTCTGGCCGGGGCAGTTGTAGTTGACGGGGAAGGCCTTGTCCGGGAAAGCGCGGCAGATGTCCTCCACCTGCGCGGGCGTGAGGCGCAAGACCGCGCCCATGGCCCCGGGGTGCTTTTCGGCGCAGGATTGCATCTCCTCCGCGCGCTTGATAACGAAGCGGAAGGCCTCGTCAAAGTCCATGACGCCGGCAAAGGCCATGGCCGCCACCTCGCCCAGCGAGAAGCCCGCCGCGCAGTCCGGGGAAACGCCGGCCTCGCGCGCGGCGGCGGCGCAGGCGTAGTCCATGGCGAAAAGGCAGGGCTGGGTGTTGGCGGTGACGCTCAGAGCCTCGGCGGGGCCGGAAAAGCACATTTCCAGCGTGCCGGGGCGCAGGGATTCGGCGCGGTCGAAGGCGGCGCGGGCGGCGGGGGACGCCTCACAAAGCTCCCTGCCCATGCCCGCGTACTGCGCGCTCTGACAGGGAAAGACGTACGCTAT
>CAMMGP010000228.1 GCA_946496415.1 uncultured Clostridia bacterium
GCCATCGTCGTCGGCTGCCTGATCGCGGCCTTGGTGGGCATGGCCTACGGCGTGCTGCTCAACCGCCTCAAGGGCAGCGAGATGTCGGTCACCACCTATGTGGGCTATTCGATCATCTCCCTGATGTGCATCGCCTGGCTTTTGCTGCCCTTCCAGTCCGACAAGCTGCGCTGGCCCCTTGGCCGCGGCCTGCGCGCGACCTTGACGCTGGACGGCGCTTACCGCCACATCCTCAACGACTTCCTGGCCTTTGACATCGGCTCCTTCACGGTGCCGACGGGCCTGATCCTCTTCATGGCGCTGTGCTGCTTCCTGATGTGGATGTTCAGCCGCTCCAAGACGGGCGTGGCCATGCAGGCGGTGGGCAACAACCCGCGCTTTGCCGAGGCCACGGGCATCTCCGTCAACAAGATGCGCATCATCGGCACCACGCTTTCGACCATGCTGGGCGCGGTGGGCATCATCGTCTACAGCCAGAGCTACGGCTTCATGCAGCTCTACACCGCCCCGAGGCAGATGGGCTTCATCGCCGCCTCGGCCATCCTCATCGGCGGCGCGAGCGTGTCGCGGGCGAAGATCAGCCACGTCATCATCGGCGCCTTCCTCTTCCAGGGCGTTTTGACGCTGGGCATGCCGGTGGCCAACGCGCTGGTGCCCCAGTCGACGATCTCTGAGACGATGCGCATACTGATCTCCAACGGCATCATACTCTATGCGCTGACCAAGGCGGGAGGTGGCTCGCGTGGCTAACAAACGTTCGATCGGCGAGTGGGTGCGTCAAAACATCGTCACCGTCATCTTCATCATCCTCTGCGCGGCCTGCTTCATCCTCTCGGGTGAAACGCCCGCCTACGTGGCCATGGAGCTGGTCAACCGTCTGGCGCGCAACGCCTTCATCGTGTTGTCGCTGATCATCCCCATCGTCGCCGGCATGGGCATCAACTTCGCCATCACCATCGGCGCGATGGCGGCGCAGATCGCCATCCTCTGGGTGTTGGAGTGGCAGATCCCCGGCATCGGCGGCTTCCTCGTCGCCGCGCTGATGACCATTCCCATCGCCACGCTGTTCGGCTTCCTCATCGGCAAGCTGCTCAACAAGATGAAGGGCCAGGAAATGATCGGCGGTATGATCCTCGGCTACTTTGCCAACGGTCTTTATCAGCTGCTCTTCCTCTTCATCTTCGGCAACCTCATCCCCCTGCACACCGACGGCCTGGTCATCAAGGGCTCCACGGGCGTTGCCAACACGCTGGATATGTCCGGCCCCACCGGCATCCGCAAGGCGCTGGATAACCTGCGGTCGCTGGAATTTGCGCCGGCGCTGTACCTGTTCGCGGGCCTCATCGCCGTGGTGATGCTCATCCTCTACCTGCGCAAGAGCATCACGCTGCGCCGCTTTGTCGTGGTGGTGGCCGTGCTGGCCGCCTGCGTTATCGCCGTGCAGTTCCCGGCTGTGAACGAGATCTTCTTCCTCGTGCGCGTGCCGGTGGTCACCTTCCTGGTGGTCGGCCTGCTGTGCCTGTTCAACGTGGTCATCATGAAGACCCGCCTCGGCCAGCAGTTCCGCGCCGTCGGCCAGAACCGCGTGGTCGCCAACGCCGCGGGCATCAACGTGGACAAGACGCGCATCATCGCCATCATCTTCTCCACCGTGCTGGCCGGCCTCGGCCACCTGATCTTCGCGCAGAACCTCGGCTCGTTGCAGACCTATGGCGCGCACGAGCAGGTCGGCCTCTACGCGGGCGCGGCCATCCTCGTGGGCGGCGCGTCCATCGTCAAGGCCTCGAACGGTCAGGCGCTGCTCGGCGCGCTGCTGTTCCACCTGTTGTTCATCGTCGTCTCCGGCGCGGGCCGCACCGTGTTCGGCGACGCCGCCATCGGCGAGTACTTCCGCGTGTTCATCTCCTACGGCGTCATCGCTGTCGCCCTGGTCATGCACGCCTGGAGCGCCGTGGCCAAGCGCAAGGACCCGGAAGCGCAGATGCGCGCCGCCTCCGACAAAGCGTAAACACACATTTGTTCGCCCTCTTCCGTGCATTTCGCGGGAGAGGGCTTTTTCCGCGCTTCGACACCCTTCCGCGTGGTTTTGCAGGGTCCTTTCTGTGGCCCAACGCGTCGCCTCGCCGTGCTTACGCGCGTTTCGCGGTTTTTTTCGCGCCGCCTCGCTGCTCTTTCGCGCGTTTCGCGGGGGCTTTTCCGCGTTCTGCCGCACTGCCCATTCGCGCTTTTCACGCAAGAAGGCTTTTTCTCCGCTCCCGGCGCTGGTATAATAATGGCATGGAGGGATGTTCATGCAACTTTACAGCGAATGTATGTACTGCATCGTCGAACACCACTGGTCGCTTGTCAAGGACTGCCCGGACGAGGCGCGCAAGGCGGCGTTCATGCGCGACGTGCTGCGCACGGTGGCGGAGGCCGACGAAAGCGAGTCATCGCCGGTGCCGACGGCGAAATTGCAAAAACTCTATACGGCGCAATTTGCCGAGCGGGACGATTATCCGCGCCTGAAGCGCAAATACAACGAATTGGTGATGGGCTGGACGCCGGAACTGCGCCAGGCACTGGCAAGCACCGCCGACCCGTTCAAGCTGGCCGTGTGGATGGCCATGGCGGGCAACTACATAGATTTTGGCATCCTCAAGGAAGTGGACGACGCGCGCCTCAAGCGCATGCTCGCCACGCCGGACGAAAAGGCCGTGGGCACGCCGGTGCTGGAAGAACTGCGCGCCGACGTGCGCTCCGCCCGCCATCTGGTCTACGCCTGCGACAACTGCGGCGAGGTGGTGCTGGACAGGCTTTTGATGGAAGAAATGAAGAAAGAAAACCCGGGATTGCAGATCACGGCGCTTGTGCGCGGCGAAAACGTGCTCAACGACGTGTGCGCTGAGGACGCCCGCGCCGTGAGGCTGGATCGCCTGGCAAAAATCGTCGGAAACGGCTCGAATATCGGTGGCACGCAGATGGCGTACCTCGGCGACGAGGCCCGCGAAGCCATGCTCAATGCGGATCTGATCATCTCCAAGGGACAGGCCAACTTTGAGACCCTGAT